>NZ_JBSFGJ010000032.1:0-43776 GCF_053596515.1 Nonomuraea sp. NPDC001684 | reverse complement strand
GCCAAGGGGCCGGGCCGGACCGCCGACGGGCACGCGGTGCCGCTGCTGGCCAACGTCGCCGGCCCCGCCGAGCTGGCGGAGGCGCTGGCCGCCGGGGCGGAGGGCGTCGGGCTCTACCGGACCGAGTTCCTCTTCCTCGACCGGGCCGAGGCCCCCGCCGTCGAGGAGCAGCGACGGGCCTACCGGGCGGCGCTGGAGGCCGTGCCCGGCGCCACCGTGGTCGTGCGCACGCTCGACGCGGGCGCCGACAAGCCGCTGCGGTTCCTGCCCGCCCCCGCCGAGCCGAACCCGGCGCTGGGGGAGCGCGGGCTGCGCCTGTTCAGGCGCTTCCCCGAGGTGATGGACGCGCAGTTGCGCGCGCTGGCGGCGGCGGCCGAGGACGCGCCGGCCGAGCTGCTGGTGATGGCGCCCATGGTGGCCACGGCCGAGGAGGCCAGATGGTTCGCCGACGCCTGCCGGGCGCGCGGGTTGTCCAAGGTGGGCGTCATGATCGAGATCCCGTCGGCGGCGCTGCGGGCCGGTCAGCTGGCCGGGGTGGTGGACTTCGTCTCGCTCGGCACCAACGACCTGGCCCAGTACGCCTTCGCCGCCGACCGCCAGCTCGGCACGGTGAGCGGGCTCCAGGACCCGTGGCAGCCGGCGCTGCTCGACCTGATCGCCATGTCCTGCGGCCACGGCAAGCCGGTGGGCATCTGCGGTGAGGCGGCCGCCGATCCGGCTCTGGCGTGCGTGCTGGTCGGTCTGGGGGCGACCACGCTGTCGATGGGGGCGGGGGCGCTGGGTGCCGTACGGGCGGCGCTGGTCGCGCACACGCTGGAGCAGTGCAGGATGGCGGCGCGCACCGCGCGGGCCCAGGTCACGGCGGCGAACGCGCGCGCGGTCGCGCGCACCCACCTGCCGGGGCTCGCGGCGCTGGGGCTGTGAACGGGCCGTTTTCGGGTCGCCGGACTCGTGCGGGCCGCGGCATGGATACCTTGGAAGGCATGTTCAGACGGATCGGCCCGGCAGGGCTCCTGGTGTTGGCGCTGACCGCGTGCGGCGGCGGCGGTGGCGCCCCGGCGAGCGCGGCCCCGGCGGGCGACGGGGCCACCCCCGCCGCCACCCCCGCGGGCAGCACGACACCACAGAGCCCGCCGCAGGCCGAGTCCGACCCGGTGCTGCGGGCCCTGCGGCGGATGACGCTGGAGGAGAAGGTCGGCCAGCTGTTCATGCCCGTCCTGTACGGCACCGCCGCCGACACCGTCTCCGGCGAGAACCAGGCCCGCTACGGCGCCCAGACCCCGGCCAAGGTGATCGCCCGCTACCACCTGGGCGGCGTGATCCTCTTCCCGGCGAACGTCAAGTCCACCGCCCAGGTCGTGCAGCTCACCAACGGCCTGCAGGAGGCGTCGAAGAAGGTCCCGCTGCTGGTCGGCACCGACCAGGAGAACGGCCTGGTCTCCCGCATGTCCGCGCTGATGACCGACTTCCCCGGCGCGGCCGAGATCGGCGCCACGAAGGACCCGGCGAACTCCAGGGCGGTGGCCAGGGCGACCGGCGAGGAGCTGCGGGCGCTCGGGGTGAACCTCGACTTCGCGCCCGTCGCCGACGTCAACGTCAACCCGCGGAACCCGGTCATCGGCAGGCGGGCCTACGGCGACGACCCGGCCGCGGTGGCGAAGATGGTCGCGGCGGCGGTCAAGGGCTTCGGCGACGCCAAGGTGGCGGCCACGGCCAAACACTTCCCGGGCCACGGCGACACCTCCGTCGACAGCCACACCGGCCTGCCGGTGATCAAGCACACCATGGCCCAGTGGGAGAGGATCGACGCGCCGCCGTTCAGGGCCGCCGTCGGCGCCGGGGTCGACGCCGTGATGAGCGCCCACATCGTCTTCCCCAAGCTCGACCCGTCGGGCGACCCGGCGACGTTGTCCAAGCCCATCCTGACCGGCCTGCTGCGGCAGAAGCTCGGCTTCAAGGGCGTGATCTCCACCGACGCGCTCAACATGGAGGGCGTGCGCAAGAAGTACGGCGACGGCGAGGTGGCGGTGCGCGCCGTACTGGCCGGGGCCGACCTGCTGCTCATGCCGTACGACCTGGGCAAGGCGTACCAGGCGGTGCTGGCGGCGGTGAAGTCGGGGCGCGTCTCCGAGGACCGCCTCGACCAGTCGGTGGTCCGGCTGCTCAGGCTCAAGCAGAAGAGGGGCCTGCTGTCGGCGGCGCCCGTCGCGTCGGCGCAGCAGGCGGCCGGCGTGCTGCGCTCGCCCGAGCACCGCAGGCTGGCCGCCAGGGTGCGGGCCGCGGGGTAGGCGCGAAGGCCGATTCGCGGGGTTCTATCCTAGAACCGGATTCGAGCGAGGAGGCGGTCGTGGTCGCAGGGGTGCTCATCGACTGGGGTGGCGTGCTCACGACCAGCCTGACCGACTCCATCGCCCGGTGGCTCGCGGCCGACCGGATCGACGCCGAGCACTACCGCTCGGTGATGCGCGAGCTGGTGGACCACGCCTACCGGGGCGGCGAGGGGCAGAACGTCGTGCACGCGCTCGAACGCGGCGAGCTCGACGGCCCGGCCTTCGAGCGCGACCTGGCCGCGCGGCTGCTCACCGTGGACGGCGTGCCGCCGGTGGCCGAGGGGCTGCTGGAGCGCATGTTCGCGGGCTTCGAACGGGTTGACGCCATGTACGACATGCTCCGCGACGTACGGAAAAATGGTGTTAAGACGTGTTTGTTGTCTAACTCCTGGTCGAACACCTACCCCCGCCACGAATGGGACGGCCTCTTCGACGCGGTCGTGATCTCCGGCGAGGTCGGCATGCGCAAGCCCGAGGAACGCATCTTCCGCCACGCCCTCGACCAGGTCGGACTGCCCGGCGAGCAGTGCGTTTTCATCGACGACATCGAGGCCAACATCCTGGCCGCCCGCGCGCTCGGCATCACCGGCATCCACCACCGCGACGCCGACACGACCCTCACAGAGCTGGAGACCGTACTCCGGCTCACGCTGCGACGGGCATGATGGTGCCCTTGCGATTTCGGAAAGGTTCGTGATGCGCGTCTATCTGCCGTGCACCCTCCCCGCCCTCGCCCGCGCGGTCGAGGCGGGGGAGCTGGGTCCGGCCCCCCTGACCGGTTACGCGGTGACCCCCGCGCTGACCGAGTGGTACGCCTCGGGCGACACCGAGGAACTGGAGTACGTCGCGCTGACCGAGGCGGCCCGCGCCTCGCTGCGCATGCTGGCCGCCGACCGCGCCGACGGCGTGGCCGCCGCGCACCGGCGGGTGGTGGTGGCCGCCGAGGTGCCCGACGGCTCGGTCTCGGCCGGCGTCGACCTGGAGGAGCGGGCCCGCGTGCGCCTGGCCGCGGCCGTCCCGATGGCGAAGGTGGCCGCGGTGCACGTCGACGACCACGGCGCCGTCGGCGACATCGAGGCCGCCGTCGAGGCGCTGCCCGCAGCCGACGACGGCGACGACGACGCCCGCTTCACGGTCGACGGCGCCGAGGCCCACGAGCTCATGTGGTACGCCACCCAGGAGATTCCGGACCTGCTGGGTTCATAGGATCGTCACCCTTGTCGAATAAGCTTGCTGGGACATGACAAAACACATCATCTGGGATTGGAACGGGACGCTCTTCCACGACGTCGAGGCCGTCGTCGGCGCCACCAACGCCCTGTTCAAGCCGTACGCGCTGCCTGAGCTGACCGCCGACGGGTTCCGTGCGGTCTACACCCGCCCCATCTGGGTCGCCTACGAGCGGCTGCTCGGCAGGCCGCTGGCCGAGGGGGAGTGGGAGCTGCTGGACGACGGGTTCCACGAGCACTACTTCAGGCTCAGCGCCGCCTGCGGGCTGGCCCCCGACGCCGAGGTGGTGCTCGGGGGCTGGGCCGGCACCCAGTCGCTGTGCTCGATGGCCCCCCACGCCCATCTCGTGCCGATCGTCGAGTCCTTCGGCATCACCCGGCACTTCACCCGGATCGACGGCCTGGTCGGCACCACGGGCGGCGAGAAGGCCGTGCACATGACCGCGCACATCGAGGCCCTCGACCTCGACCCCGGCGAGATCCTGGTGATCGGCGACAGCGTCGACGACGGGCTCGCCGCGCGGCACGTGGGCGCGCGGGCGGTGCTCTACACCGGCGGCATGACCACGCGGGCCGAGCTGGAGGGCACCGGCCTGCCCGTGGTGGACACGCTCGCCCAGGCGCTCCAGTACGCCTGAAGGGGGACATGCCGGATCCGCCGGGGGGGCAGCCCCCGGCCGGGCCGGGGCCGTACCCTTGCCGGGAACCCCTCAGGAGGTCGCCATCAACCGCCTTGTGCTCTGGAACGTCGATCTCACCCTGGTCGACGTCGCCATCGTGACCCGGGACGCCTACGCCGAGGCGTTCCGCGCCGTGACCGGCCGGCCGCTGGTCAAGCTCGTGCCGCCGCTCGGCCGTCCCGACTCCGAGATCGTCTTCGAGACGCTGGCCGTCAACGGCATCGCGGCCGAGGACGACCACCTGCCCAGGTTCCTGGCCGCCCTCGCCCTCGCCTTCGCCGACCGGCGCGGCCGGCTGGCCAAGGAGGGCCGGATGATGCCGGGGGCCAAGGACGCGCTGAAGTCGGTGGCCCGGCTCGACGGCGTCGTGCAGTCGGTGCTGACCGGCACGATCAAGGGCAACGCCGTGCACAAGCTCAAGGCGTTCGGGCTGGACAGGTACGTCGACTTCGAGCTCGGCGGCTACGGCGAGGAGGTCTACCCCAAGGCGACGCTGCTGCAGGTCGCGCAGGGCAGGGCCAAGCAGCGGCTGGGCACGCCGTTCACGGCGGCCAACACGGTGGTGATCGGCGACTCCACGCGCGACGTGCAGGCCGCCAGGATCGGCGGGGCCGCCGTGATCGGGGTCGCCTCGGGGCGGTCGACGGCCGCCGAGCTGCGCGAGGCGGGCGCCGACCTGGTGCTGCCCGATCTGTCGGACGCCTCGGAGGTGGTGGCCGCGGTGGCCGGCCTGACCTCCCCGCTGGACCGCAAGGCCGGCTGACTCCCACCTCCCGGCTGACCTTGCCCGCTCGCGCGCGCTCGTGCGGCCCGTCAGGGCAGGGCGGCGAGGAAGCGGGCGGCGACGGGGGACGCCACGGCCGAGCCGGCGCCGCCGCCCTCCACGATCACCGCGAACGCCACGTCCCCCTTGTAGCCGATGAACCACGAGTGCGCGGGCGGCTCCTTGCCCGAGCCGTACTCGGCCGTCCCGGTCTTGCCCGCGGTGCCCGCGGGGAAGTGCGCGCCCTTGGCGGTGCCGTCCGTGACGACGGCGGGCATGAGCTTGCGCAGGGCCGACACCACGCCCCGCTCCAGCGGGCGCGGACGGTCGTCGGAGGCCATCTCCTTGGACACGATCCGCGGCGGGATCCAGGCGCCCGAGGCGATGGCGGCGGCGACGGAGGCCATGTTGAGCGGGCTGGCCAGCACCCGGCCCTGGCCGATGGAGGCCGAGGCGAGGTCGGTGTCGTCCTTGGGGTCGGGGAACTCGGCCCGCACGGCGGGCACGCCCGGCTTGATCGGGACGCCGAAGCCGAAGCTCCTGGCCACCTCGGCCAGCCTGCCGCCGTTCAGCTCGGCCACGCTCATCTCGCCGAACGTCGTGTTGCACGAGTGCGCGAAGGCGTCCTGGAAGGAGAGCGTGCCGTAGTCCTTGAAGCCGGCGTTGTGGAAGGGGAAGCCGCCGATGTTCTTCTCGGCCGGGCAGGTGACCGTCCTGCCCGGCTCGACCCCGTCCGCGACCAGCGCCGAGGCCGTCACGACCTTGAACGTCGAGCCGGGCGGGTACTTGCCGAGCAGCGCCCGGTTGAAGCCGCCGGGCTTGTTGACCACGGCCAGGATCTCGGCGGTCGAGGCGCGCAGCGCCACCAGCGAGGCCGGCTTGGTGACGCCTTCCAGCGCCGCGGCCCCCGCCGCGTGCACCTTCAGGTCGATGGTGGTGCTGAACGGCTTGGTGCCGCCCGGCTTGGCCAGCGTCTCGACCAGCTCGTCGCCCTTGTAGAGGCCGATGATGGAGTCGCCGCCCAGGTCGAAGCGGTCGGGGTAGGTCTGCTTGATGCCCTCGACCAGCTGCTGCACCGAGCCGGGGGCGTCCGCGCCGCCGATCTCGGTGCCGTCGGCGGCCAGGACGCGGGTGGAGTCGCGCTTCTGGGCGACCAGGCGCAGCGAGAGGCCCTTCCTGAGCTTGGGGTGGATGGTGGCCGGGGTCCAGGCGACCTTCCAGGCGCCGTCCCGCTCGACCAGCTTGAGCCGGCTGCCGTACGTCCAGTCCCGGGGGCCGGTCAGGCTGACGTTGAAACCCAGGTAGCCGTCGTCGTCCGGGCCGTCGTCGGCGAAGGGGCCGGTCGAGCGGGAGCGGGCGAAGGTGGCCTGGTCGACCTTGAGGTCGGTGCGGAAACGCCGGTGCCAGGCCTCGAAGTCGGTGGGCGGGTCGGCGACGAGCGCCCGCATCTTCGCATAATCCTGGACGGACCAGGCCGAGAGGTATTCGTCGGTCGTCTGCTCGGGTGAGCCCTTCGTGCGCAACAGCCAGACCGTGGCCCCCGCCGCCACGATCAGCACGACAAGGACGGCCAGGACCAGCGGCCACCTGCGCCGCCGTCCGCGACGTGCTCCTTCCGGCCGGGCGCGCCCGTACAGTGTCCCCGTTTGTGATGCCATGGCCCGAGGACACCAGAGCCGGAAGAGTTCCGTCCAATATTGATATGACGGTCTTATGGATATAAATCTGGATATAGTGGCTGGTCATGGACTTGGTCCGGCATCTCCGCTACTTCGTCGTCGTGGCGGAGGAACTGCACTTCGGGAACGCCGCGATCCGCCTCGGCATGGCGCAGCCGCCGCTCAGCCAGCGCATCAAACGTCTGGAGGAGGAGCTCGGCGTGCAGCTCTTCGACCGCTCCGCCCGGCAGGTACGCCTGACCGAGGCCGGACGGCTGCTGCTCGGCGAGTCCCGCGAGATCGTCTCCAGGGTCGAGCGGCTGCGCGAGCTGGCCCGCCGCGGCGACGGCGGCGTGCTCAAGATCGGGGTGCCGCCCGACCTGGCCGCCTCCGTGATCGCCGCCCTGGTCGCGGGCTTCCGCGCGGTCAACCCGGACGTACGGCTCGTCCCCGTCGAGACCTGGACGGCCGACCAGGTGTCCGCCCTGGCCGGAGGCACGATCGACGTCGGGCTCGTCCGCCATCCGGTCGCCGCCCCCGGCCTGGACTTCGGCCAGGTGCTCGTGCAGCCCCTGGGCGTGCTGCTGGCCGGGGACGACCCGCTGGCCGGGGCCGGCGAGGTGCACCTGACCGATCTGGCCGGGCGCGAGCTGTTGATGCCGCCCAAGGAGGGCGAGCCGGGCTGGCACGCCGAGACGCTGGCCGAGTGCCGCCGCCACGGGTACGTGCCCGGCCAGGTGCACCAAGGCGCCGGGCTCGGCCTGGTGCTCGCCGGCCAGGCGGTGGCGTTCGGGCCCAGGGCGGACGTCCCTGGGCTGGCCTGGCGGCCGCTGCTAGGCTCGCCGATCGCGTGCCGGGTCTCCACGGCCTGGCGCGCGGCGACGGGCCCGAAGCAGGACTGGGTCGCCGAGTTCTCGGACGTCGCCGTACGCACGTTGAAGGAGAGCGCCGGGATGACCGACGAGGGCGCCGCGCCCGCGCGGCGGATCAGCCGGAGGCCGGGGATGCTGGCATGAGCGATCCCGACTACGCGTCGCTGTTCCGGATGGCCGGGGTGACGGGCTGGCTGCACGCCTGCGACATCGACTCCGGACGGGAGTCCGGCCACGGCGCCGACGAGCCGATGCCCCTGGCGTCGGTGTACAAGCTGCCGCTGCTGGTCGAGTTCTGCCGGCAGGCCGACGCCGGGCGGCTGGACGCGACGGCCCCGACGACCGTGACGTCCGGCCAGCGGGTCTCGGGGCCCACGGGCCTGTCGGCCATGCTCGACGACGTGACGATGTCGCTGCGCGACCTGGCGTACCTGATGATGGCGGTGAGCGACAACACCTCCGCCGACGTGCTGCTCGACCGGGTGGGCATGGACAACGTCAACGCCATGCTGGACGCCTTCGGCCTCGACGGCACCCGGATGCTGCAGAGCGGCCGCGACCTGTACGAGACCATGGAGCTGGACACCGGCCACGGGTGGCCGTACCTGGATCCCGACGACATCTCCCGCATGCGGGCGCTCGACCCCGCGCACACCAACCGCAGCACCCCGCGCGAGATGACCCGCCTGCTGTCCATGATCTGGCGGGACGAGGCCGCCTCGCCGCAGTCGTGCTCCTGGATGCGCGGCGTGCTCAATATGCAGGTCTGGCCCCACCGGCTGGCCTCGGGCTTCCCGTACGACGACGTCGAGGTCGGCGGCAAGACCGGGTCGCTGCCGACGCTGCGCACCGAGGTCGGCGTGGTCGAGTACCCCGACGGCGGCCGGTACGCGGTGGCGGTGTTCACCCGCTCGTTCAGCACGGCGGTCATCCAGCCGCGCGCGGACGCGGTGATCGGCACCGCCGCCCGTATGGCGGTGGACCACCTACGGAGGTAGCAAGTTATGGGGGAGGTCAGGTATGACTTTCCACCTGACGGGCGACAGGATGGGGCACATGGTTGCTGAAGGTGCGCTTCTCTGGGAACCGACCGGCGAGGTCGTGTCCGCCGCCAAGCTGACCCGCTACCTGGAGTGGCTGGGGCGGTCCGGCGCGAGCTACGAGGAGGTGTGGCAGTGGTCCGTCGACCGTCCTGAGGAGTTCTGGACGTCGATCTGGGACTACTTCGACGTCGTCGGGGAGCGCGGCGACGGGCCGGTGTTGTCGGGGGAGATGCCGGGCGCGACCTGGTTCGCGGGCGCCGAGGTCAACTACGCCGAGAACGCGTTGCGGCGCACCGAGGGCACCGCCCTGGTCTTCGTCTCCGAGGACGGCGCCCGCCAGGAGCTGACCCACGCCGAGCTGCGCGACGAGGTGGCCCGCGTCCGTGCCGGCCTGGCCAGGCTCGGCGTCACCAGGGGCGACCGCGTGGCCGGCTACCTGCCGAACATCCCGCAGGCCCTGATCGCCTTCCTCGCCACGGCCTCGCTCGGCGCCGTCTGGTCGGCCGGCTCGCCCGACTTCGGGGTGCCGAGCATCGTCGACCGGTTCCGGCAGATCGAGCCCAAGGTGCTCATCGCGGTCGACGGCTACCACTACAACGGCAAGAGCTACGACCGTTCCGACGCCGTGAACGAGATCGCCGCCGAGCTGCCCACGCTGCGCGCCACGGTCTGGATCCCCTACCTGTCGGCGGCCGGCGAGGGCCGCGCCCCCCAGGAGGCCGAGCCGGCCGCCGCGCACGCCCGGTCGGTGCCGCACGGCGAGGTCATCGGCTGGGAGGGGCTGCGGGCCGAGGCGGGGCCGCTGGAGTTCGAGCGGGTGCCGTTCGGTCATCCGCTGTGGATCCTCTACTCCAGCGGCACGACCGGGCTGCCCAAGCCGATCGTGCACGGGCACGGCGGCGTGCTGCTGGAACACCTCAAGTCGCTCGCCTTCCACCAGGACCTGGGCGAGGGCGATGTGTTCTTCTGGTACACCACCACGGGCTGGATGATGTGGAACTACCTCGTCGGCGCCCTGCTGGTGGGGGCCACGCCGGTGCTCTACGACGGCTCGGCCACGCATCCCTCGCCCGCCGCGCTCTGGCGGATCGCCGCCTCGGAGAAGGTGACGTACTTCGGGGTGGGGGCGCCGTACATCATGGCCTCGCTGAAGGCCGGGCTGCGTCCGGACGGGCTGGAACGGCTGCGCGGCATCGGCTCGACCGGCTCGCCGCTGCCGCCCGAGGGCTTCGCCTGGGTCGCCGCCGAGCTGCCCGGCACGCCGATCGGGTCGTTCTCCGGCGGCACCGACGTGTGCACGGGGTTCGTCGGGGCCACGATGCTCCACCCGATCAGGGCGGGGATCATCCCGTGCCGGTCGCTGGGGGCCAAGGTGGAGTCGTACGACCCCAAGGGCGAGCCGGTGGTGGGCGAGGTGGGCGAGCTGGTGCTGACCAAGCCGATGCCCTCGATGCCGGTGATGTTCTGGAACGACCCCGACGGGCGGCGCTACTTCGACAGCTACTTCGACGTCTACCCGGGCGTGTGGCGGCACGGCGACTGGATCAAGATCAACGAGGACGGCAGCTGCGTCATCTACGGCCGCTCCGACTCGACGCTCAACCGCGGCGGCGTGCGCATGGGCACCAGCGAGTTCTACCGGGTCGTGGAGCGGTTCGACGAGATCGCCGACAGCCTCGTGATCGACACCGGGCAGCTCGGCCAGGAGGGCAGCCTGCTGCTCTACGTCACCCTCGCCGAGGGCGCCGAGTTCGGCGAGCCGCTCGAACGCGCCCTGTGCGCGGCCCTGCGCCAGGAGCTGTCGCCCCGGCACGTGCCGAACGAGATCCGCGTCGTGCCCGGCATCCCCCGGACGTTGTCCGGCAAGAAGCTGGAGGTGCCGGTGCGCAAGATCCTGCTCGGCACGCCCGTCGAGGAGGCGGCCAACCCCGACGCCATGGCCAACCCGGAGGTGCTGCGGCACTTCAGGCCGTGACGGGAAGGGCTCAGGGCTCCAGGCCGAACAGGGGCAGGCAGGCGTCGAGGTTGCGGATCTCGACGTCGGGGGACGGCGACCAGTCCTCGCGGGCCATGCGGAAGCGCCGGGTGACGACCGGCTCGCCCTGGCGCGCGTGCACGGTGACGCCGTCCTCGCGGTAGCCGAGCTTCCTGGTCACCGCCAGCGAGGCGTGGTTGTCCTCGAACGCCTCCGTCACGGCGTGCCGCGCGCCGAGCCCGGCGAAGGCGAGGTGCAGGACGGCCCTGCGCATCTCCGTGCCGATGCCGCGGCCCTGGAACCGCCGGCCCAGCCAGGAGCCCGTCTTGACCTCGCGGGTGACGGGAAAGCTGGCCGCCATGACGCCCTGGGTGCCGACGACCTGGCCCTCGTGCACCACGACCAGCTCCAGCGACCAGTCGTCGGCGGTGAACCCGGCCCAGTTGCGGAAGTGGTACTGCACCGTACGGCGGGCCCGCTCGGCCGGGGGCGCCTCGGTCCACGGGAACATGAACGGCATGAAACCCGCCTCGTGGACGCCCTCGGCCGCCCGGTCGGCCAGTTCGTCGAGGTCGTCGAGGGTGGGGTGCCGCAGTTCCAGCCGCGGCGTGGTGATGGAGAGCTCAAAGAGCGGCCAGTTACGCATATTCCGGCATACTTCCAGGCGGACCTCCGCGTGCGCGACTCATTTTTTTGCCCGGCCCCGAACTTCGCCGGAAAGGATTTGCCGAACGGTGTGCGTTCCGGGTCTCGCCTTGGCTAAGGTTGGGGCTGTTCGGAGGGGTGAACAGAGGCCGGGCGGGTGAATGCGCAGCTCGCTCCCCGGCCTCTGGAGATAAGGCGGATGCGTCCATGGCGCATCCGCCTTTTCTTTGTTCCGCTGATTTCGCGCGTGTCTCGCCTCGGTCCACGCTTGCTAAAGGTTTGACCGTGCCGTCGCATAAAAGCGATATGCCGGTTTTTAGCGGGATTTGCCAGTGTCGTGAATTGTCGGCGATCTGGGTAGGCGTTGACCTATGATCACAAAGGTTCGGAGAGCGGTTGTTTTCGCCGCTCTCGGGTGTGGTGGGCTTCCCTTCCTGGCCGGTACGCCCGCCGTGGCGGACACGCCGGACAAAGCGGACAGGGCGGACGCGGCGGACACGGTTGACATAGAAGACAGGGCGTACCGGCCGGACAGGGTGGACCGGGCAGAAACCGTGGACCGGGTAGAAAGGGTGTACCGGGCGGACAAGGCAGATAAGGCGGACAAGGCGGTGCCCGGCGGGGGGATCGTGCTGCGGCCGGGCGACCGCGGCGAGACCGTCAGGCGCCTCCAGGAGCGGCTGCACCGGAACGGCTACTACTACGGCAGGCTCAACGGCGTCTACGACGAGCAGACCAAGTTCGGCGTGTGGGCCTTCCAGAAGCACCGGCACCTGCGTCCCCAGGGTGCGGTCGGGCCAGAGGTGTGGCGGGCCTTCGACCGTCCGGTGCGGATGAAGCCGCTGGTCCCGCGCGGCGAGGCGGACCGGGTCGAGATCAATCTGCGCTACCAGCTGCTCGTCGTCTACCGCCACCGCCGCCCGGCGCTCATCTCGCACGTCTCGACGGGCGCGCGGGTGAACTACTGCGAGAACGGCCACTGCGGCAACGCGATCACCCCGACCGGCGACTTCCACGTCACCAGCCGCGCGCCGGGCTGGACCGAAGGCCCGCTGGGCACGATGTACGACTCGCTCTACTTCGTCGGGGGCATCGCCATGCACGGCTCGTCGAAGGTGCCGCTGCGGCCCGCCTCGCACGGCTGCGTCCGCCTGCCGCTGCCCACCTCGAAGCGGCTGTTCGACATGGTGAAGATCGGCGAGCCGGTCTATGTGCGGGAGAAGTAGGTCAGACGCCTTGCGGCAGGCGGAACAGCCGGTCGGGGTCGTAGGTGGCCTTCACCTCGGCCAGGCGGGCGGCGTTGGGGCCGTAGTAGGCGCCGCGCCAGCCGGTCAGGTCGGGGTCGACGTAGTTCACGTAGGCGTGCTCGCCGAAGTGCGGGGTCAGCTCGCCGTGCAGCCGGCGCAGCCACGTCCGGTCCGTGCCCTTCGCGTAGTACTGCACGCTGTAGAGCGCGGCCCGGTGCGGGAACGCCGTGGCCGCCGGCTTGACCCGGCCCACCGCGCCGCCGAGCGCGTCCAGCAGCACGGCGTGCCGTCCGCCGCGCGCCACCCCGTCCACCAGGCGGCGCACGCCGTCGGCGGGGAGCTCGGCGTAGGCCAGGTGCGACTTGGCGGCGAACGCCTCCCGCCGCGGCCGCCGGCACTGCGCCACCGGCCGTGACGCGCATCCCGCCATGATCATCATGGCCTCCCGGTACGACGTCGTCCGCACCGACCTCGACGACGGCGCGCCGACCCGGGCGACCAGCGGGGCGAGCAGGCGGTCCAGTGACGCCTTCGTGCCCTCGTACGTGCCGACGAGGAGCACGTCCAGGTCGCGTTCCTCGCGCGCCAGGTGCAGCGAGGACCACAGCTCGTCCGGCGCGGACGGGGCCCACGACTGCCAGGCGCGCACCGCGGCCCCGGCCCTGGACCATGGCCAGTGCAGGAAGAACACGGTCAGGTCGCGGGTGGCGTGGGTGCGGAAGGTGAAGGAGACCGCGACGCCGACGTTGCCGCCGCCACCGCCGCGGCAGGCCCAGTAGAGGCCGGAGTGGTGGGTGGCGTCCGCGGTCAGCAGGCGGCCGTCGGCCGTGACCACGCGTACGGACTCCAGCGTGTCGCAGGTCAGGCCGTACTTCCTGGACACCACCCCGATGCCGCCGCCCAGCGCCAGCCCGGCGATCCCGACCGTGGGGCACGAGCCAGCGGGGATGCTCACGCCGTGCCGGGCCAGCCCGTCGTAGACGTCGACCAGCTTGGCGCCCGCCCCGATCGTGGCCCGTCCGGCGGCGTAGGCGACCGTGTTCATCCGGGACACGTCGATGACCAGGCCGGTCCCGGTGGACCAGCCCGCGTAGGAGTGGCCGCCGGAGCGGGGGGCGACCGCGACGCCGCTCGCGCGCGCGAAGGCCAGGCACGCCGAGACGTCCGCCGGGCTCGCGCAGTAGGCCACCCCGCCCGGCCTGATCCGGTCGTAGGCCGGGTTGACCAGACGGCGGGCGGCGTCGTACCCGGAGTCGCCGGGCAGCACCAGCGTGCCGGCCAGCCGCCCGCGCAGCCGCGCCCAGTCCGGCGGCGGCGCCGACCGCCCGGCGCCGAGCGCGCCGGTCAGCTCAGCGCCGCGCGTGCCGGTGCCGTGGGGACCCGGGCCGTACGGTCCGGCGCCGGTGGCCGGTGCGGCGGGCGTCCTCGCGTCGGCGGCCAGTGCCAGCGGCGCGAGCGCGGTGAGGTGCAGAAAGTCGCGGCGGTCCATGGGCGTCCCCCGTCGGTCGTGTCGAACCGATCGATGAGACGCCTGGCCCTCCGGACAAGTTCGTCACAACTACATCACTACCGACATCACCCCGCTGTCCCGCCAAATCCGAAGATGTTGGTACTGGCCCCCACCCGCGTCAGCCCGGGAGCCTTCCGCAGCACGCCGTCCTTGACCAGCCGCAGCGGCGACGCGGGCGGCTTCGGCGCCTCTCCGCTCGTCTGGACGACCCGCAGGGCCAGCGCCGGGCACATCTCGACCGCCCGCCGCGCGTCCTTGACCATCCACCCCGGCACGTTACGGAACGACGGGAACCCGTAGTCGTCCAGGTCCACGAACTCCGGCAGCAGGTGCGCGCACAGGCCGTGCCCCTGACAGCGGGTCCAGTCCACCTCCAGCCGGTACTCGGGCTCCACCTCCGGCTCGGGCATCGGCAGCACGCCGCGCACCGGCCGGCCGCACGAGCCGTGCTCCAGGTGCAGCGCGATCTCGCTCTCGAACGCGTCCAGCGCCGACAGCACGAACTTGGCCGTGCCGTCGGGATGGAAGCACGCCCCACGCCGCTCGACGGCCCGCACGCACCGGCGCACGGCGTCCACGGAGCCGGTGCCCTCGGCGATCGCGCACAGGGCACGCGCCACGTCGGGCAGCCCCAGACGGCAGGGCCCGCACTGCCCGGCCGACTCGGCGGCCAGGTACGAGGCCACCCTGGCCGCCTCGCCCAGCGGGCAGGTGCCGTCACCGAGCGGCACGATGATCCCCGCGCCCAGCGTGGCGCCGGCCAGCTTCATGCCCTCCCGCGAGATCACCGCCGACCCGGCCACCTCGGCCGACAGCCACGCGCCGTGGTAGCCGCCGACCAGCACGCCGTCCCCGGCCTCGGCCTCGCACAACGCGAGCACGTCGGCCAGCAGGACGCCGGTCGGCGCCTCGATCACCGCGCCGTTGGCCGCGCCGCCGCTCACCGTGAGCAGGATCGTGCCGGGCTCCTTGCTGGTGCCCACCTCGGCGTACTTCTGGGGGCCGTACTCGGCCAGCAGCGCGAACTGGGCGTAGGTCTCGGTGTTGGACAGCAGGGTCGGCAGCCCGTCCACGCCGCTCGTCGCGGCCCGCCGCTTCCTTCCCGGCGGGATGGCCTCCTCGCCGTTCACGCCGCGGACGAGCGCGCCGCCCTCCCCGCTGATGAACCTCTCCGCCAGCCCGACGACCCGGATCGGGATGCGGCTCTCCGAACCGCCCGACACGTTCGCGGCCCGGCGTTCGGCCACGGCCGCCGCCACGGACGACTCGGCCACCTCGCCCTCGACCGTGGCCACGACCACCTCGCGGGCGCCCAGCGCCTCCGCCGCCAGGATGGCGCCGTCCAGCACGAGGTGGGGGTTGCGGGTGAGCAGCATGGCGTCCTTGGAACTGGCCGGCTCGCCCTCGGCGCCGTTGACCAGCACCACGCTCTCGCCCGTGCCCGCCGCGTCGGCCACGGCCCGCAGCTTGCGGGCGAACGGGAAGGCGGCGCCGCCCCGTCCGCGCATGTCGACCTCGTTCACCATGGAGATGAGCTCGGCCAGCTCGCGCGGCCGCGGCTCGCCGTGCAGCGTCCGGTGCGCGGGCAGGTCGAGCCGCCGGCAGTGGTCGAGCCCGGCGGTCAGCCGCGCCGGGCCCATCCGCAGCACGCGCGGCACCCGGTGCGGGATCACGACCGGCTCCCCGGGGTCGCGCGGCGCGGGCTCATCCGGCCTCCCGGTACCTGCGCCGCGCGTCGGCCAGGCTCACCGGCGCGTCGGCCGCCGCTGCGGCCGCCGCTGCCGTGGCAGCCGCTGCGGCCGCGGCCGTCGCCCGCGGCCGCTCGACGGGCACGTCCGCCGCCACCCCGGCCGTCACGGCGGGCGCCTCGACCCTCTCCGGTACGACGGGCGGCCTGCGCAGCGTGGCCAGCACCCGCACGATCAGCGCGGACCCCACCGCGGCCAGGCACGCCACGTACGACCAGGCCACCCAGCCGGCCGGTGACCGGCCGGCCGTCAGCCCGTGCATGATCGCGATGGGCCAGGCCAGGTAGGCGGCCGAGTGCAGCAGCCGCCACAACCACGGCGTGCCCCGCACGGCGAAGCGGCCCCTGAGCATCCCCGTGGCCACCGCCACGACCATCAGGTCGAAGGCGAGCGCGCCGAACCCCACGTAGATCCCGGCGACCGGCACGACCGCCGCGCCCGGCGGCGCGTGTCCCAGGCTGATCATGAGGACGATGTGCGTGACCAGGTAGGCGAGCCCGATGAGGGCGGTGGCGCGGTGCGCGAGCTGGGCCCTGACCCGGTTGGGCGGGGACAGGAACACGCGTTCGGTGGTGATCAGGCCCAGCGCGACCGTCGCGGTCAGCAGCACCAGGGCGAACACGCCCGCGTAGAACTCTAGGAAACTCACTCCTCGGCCGAGCAGCGCGACGCCGCGTTCTGTCCTGGCCAGCGCGAACACCGACAACAGGACGGCCGTCAACGAGGCGCTCGCCCCCAGCCGGACGTTCCTTGTGTCCAGCTTGGTGGGGGCGTGCCGGGGGTGTCGTCTGTGGAGCATCTATTTCCCTCCAAGGTCGGGTGAGGGTACGACTCGGAAGGCTGATGGGGACGTGTCAGCAGCGGCGACCCCGGTTGATGCACGAGACGACGAACTGCATCAGCCGTTCGGGCATGACGTTGGCGAAGTCCGCGTGGTCGGTGACCGGGTTGTGCTTCTGCTCAGGGAACGCGTCCACGGCGAACGACGGACCCTGTGGAACCGTGTAGGCGAGGAGCATGCGCAGTTGCGGAATCGCCCTGGTGCCTTGCGGACAAGCGCCGTTCTGCCCGGGGAAGACCACGTGCGTGCGGTGATTGGCGCTGTCGGTGTTCTGACCGTCCCAGCAGCTGGGGAAATCCAGAATACGAAGAACCTGACTTCCGCGCGGGCAAAGCGGATATTTATCGGGACTTATGCGATTTGTGAATCCTGTGCAGCTCCAGCGGGCGCGGGCGTTCGCGGCGCCGTTCGTCCCCGCCTTGGCGTCGCCGGTGATCAGGCGCAGGAACCTCGGCATCGCGACGACCCTGGAGGTCGCGTTGCCCCGGAACTGCAGGCTCACCGTGCCGGCGCGGATCACCCGGCCCACGTTGCCGTCGGGGTCCTGGACGTTCGCGTCCACTTTGCGGTCGCGCAGAACTGGCCAGAAGTAAGTGGATTTATCCCCTAGGCGGCAGGTGGTTCCGGCGGCGGCCAAACTCTCGTCGGTGGAGAAGCCGTCCGTGGACAGGTTGCCGACGTAGTCGTGGAGATGGTGGGCGCCGTTGCTCACGCCGGGGGCCACGATGAAATTGTCGGGGTTGTTGTGACCATTGCGGTTGGTGCCGCATTGAGCGACGAACGTGCCGCGTGAGCCGTTCCTGCCGATACCGGCGTCGAGCCTCAGGGGCTGGACCTGGCGGATGTCCACGAAGTCGGTGACGAACGGGCCGAGGTCCTTGCAGTCGTCCTGGGAGGCCGTCGGGGAGGGGGAGGCGGTCCGGGTCGGCCGGCCACGCCGGTCCTGCGACTGGTCACCGGGGTCCTGCGGGTTCTGAGGGTTCTGGGGATCTTGGGGATTCTGGGGGTTCTGGGGTGCGGTCGTGGGGATGCGGGGGGAGCGGTCGCGGCGGAACAGGCCGTCGCCGGGGTCCTCCGGCTCCGGCGACTGCGCCGGGTCGCGCAGCACGATCCCGCCGCCCTGCACCTGCTGATCCCCGCCCTGCTCCTGCCGCTCCGGAGCCTGCTGGTCGGGCGCCTGCTGATCCGGGACCTGCTGATCCGGGACCTGCTGGTCGGGTGCCTGCTCGTCAGGCGCCTGCTGGTCCGGGGCCTGCTGGTCGGGGGCGCGGTCGCGCTGGCGGCGGGAGTCGTCCTGGCTCGCCTGGGCCGGGTCGCAGTGGTCGGCCCGCGCCGGGGCCACGCCGATGACGGCGGCGGACACCAGGCCGCCCGCCGCCACGGCAAGAGCGGTCATGGCCGCGGCCATGCGCCCGGTTCTCATGGTTGTCAGCCGTTGCATGGTGGGAGGTACGCGGGCTTACACCATCAGGTTCACCCATGACCGGAGATAGTTAGAAATAACTGGAGTTATCGGAGTGGCTGCCGGACCGATAACGAAGGTGTAAAGATGTGCCCCGTGCTAGGTCACCTCGACGGCAGGTTCGAGAGTGCGGATGCCGAGGCGGAACATCGCATCGCGGTGCTCTACCAGGAGTTCGGCGGCCCTCTGCTGCGCCACGTACGCAAATCGACCGGAAACGATCTGCAATGGGCCGAGGACGTCGTACAGGAGACGCTGGTCAGGGCCTGGCGAAACTCGGCAAGACTGCAATGGGAACCGAGCCTTTTATGGGCGTGGCTGCTGACAGTGGCCCGCCGCATCGTCATCGACGGACGCCGACGGAAGAGCGCCCGGCCTCACGAGGTCGAGCCGCCCGAAGTCGACCAGATGTCGGTGCCGGACGGCTCCGAACGCGCGCTGTCGGCGATCGTCGTCGCCGACGCGCTGCGCAGCCTGTCCGCCGAACACCGCGAAGTCATTGAGCAGACCTACCTCCGAGACCGTACGATAAGTGAAGCGGCGGAGATTCTGGGGATTCCGCCGGGCACGGTGAAGTCCCGGCTCTACTACGGCATCCGGGCTCTCCGCGAACAGCTGCGTGACAAGGGGGTAGCCGGCTGATGCACGACGGGGTGGCCGCCTACGTCCTCGGCGTCCTCGACGAGGAGGAGCACGAGGCGTTCGAACGCCACCTCGACGCGTGCGAGCGGTGCCAGGCCGAGCTCATGGAGCTGGCCGAGCTTCCCGACCGGCTCGACGATCTCAAGACCGCCCCCTCGGCCTCCGGCGACGATCCCCCCATGTCGATGTCACGTTGACGTCTATGCCCTTTTCGGGTGATATCGGTACGGCGAGGCACACGCCCGGAATCAGGGCCGGGCGTTCAGGGGGAGGTGTTCGGTGGGCATCGACGGTGATGCACCCGTTCCCCCCGCGCCGGCGGTCCGGCGAGGAAGGCGACCGGCTGTCGCCCACCTCCCCGGACGTACCCGTCTGCACTACTTCCCCTCGCTATGGGAACGAAGAGCCTGGCTATGAACAGCCATGGCAAACCCTCACAAAGGAGTGAGAGCGAAATGCCGCTCGACGAGGCCAAGGATGAGCTGCTGCAAAGAGCCGCGGAAAGTTGCGCGGTCGGCAGCGAGCACATGAGCGCGGAGGAGGCCCTCTCCTTCCTGCGGTTCTACTACCGCCATGTCGCACCCGAGGACCTGCTCGACCGCAACCCCGTCGACGTGTACGGCCCGGCGATGTCCCAGCGGCAGCTCGCCGAGGTACGCCCCCAGGGCCGGGCCGTGGTCCGCGCCTACACCCCCACGCTGGAGGAGAACGGCTGGGACCCGGGGCACTCGGTCGTCGAGGTGGTCACCGACGACATGTCGTTCCTGGTCGACTCGGTCACCATGGAGCTCGACCGGCAGGACATCGGCACCCACCTCGTGGTCCACCCCCAGATGCGGGTGCGCCGCGACATGACGGGCCGGATGCTCGGCCGCGGCCAGGAGGACGTCACCGGCCAGGTGCTGGTCGAGTCGTGGATCCACATCGAGATCGACCGCCAGGCCGACCCCGCGGTGCTCAGGCGCGTCGAGGCCGACCTGCAGCGGGTGCTCGCCGACGTGCGGTACGCGGTCGAGGACTTCAGGAAGATGCGGGCCCTGGCCGTCCAGACGGCCGAAGACCTGAGCATGAACCCGCCGCCGCTGGAGCCCGCGGAGGTCGAGGACAGCCTCGACCTGCTGCGCTGGCTCGCCGACGGGCACTTCACGTTCCTCGGCTACCGCGAGTACCGGCTGGAGCACACCGACCAGGGCGAGATGCTGAAGGCCCTGCCCGGGGCCGCGCTCGGCATCCTGCGCGACGACAAGGTGGGCTCCGACAGCTTCTCCGCGCTGCCCGCGGAGGTGCGCGCCAAGGCCCGCGAGAAGCAGCTCGTGATCATCACCAAGGCCAACAGCCGGGCCACCGTCCACCGCGCGACCTACCTCGACTACATCGGGGTCAAGCTGTTCTCGCCCGAGGGCGAGGTGATCGGGGAGCGCCGCTTCCTCGGCCTGCTCACGCACGTGGCCTACAACGAGTCGATCTCCAGGATCCCCGTGCTGCGGCGCAAGCTGGCCGAGGTGCTCAACGCCGCCGGCCACGCGCCCGACAGCCACGACGGCAAGGACCTGATCGAGATCCTGGAGACGTTCCCGCGCGACGAGCTGTTCCAGACCTCGGTCGCCCAGCTCCTGCCGATCGCGCTCGGCGTGCTGCGGCTGCGCGAGCGCAAGCAGGTCAAGCTGTTCCTGCGGCGCGACGACTACGGCCGTTACATCTCCTGCCTGATCTACCTGCCCCGCGACCGCTACACCACCAAGGTGCGGCTGAAGATGCAGGAGGTGCTGCTCAAGGCGCTCGGCGGCAGGTCGCTCGACTACAGCGCGATGATCGGCGAGTCCGTGCTGGCCCGGCTGCACGTGGTCGTGCGCGGCGAGCGCGGCAAGCAGCTCCCCGCGCCGAGCGTCGACGTGGAGGAGCTGGAGGCGCGTCTGGCCGCGCTCACCCGCTCCTGGGAGGACGACCTGGCCGCCGCCCTCGACGAGATGACCTCCGAGGAGGAGGCCCCCGGGCTGGCCAGGAGGTACGTCTCCGCCTTCCCCGAGGGGTACAAGGCCGACTTCCCGCCCAAGGTCGCCGTGGTCGACCTGCGCCGCCTGGAGCAGCTCGTCGCCGACGGCGAGGAGGTGGCGATCAACCTCTACGAGCCGTACGACGCCTCCGAGGGCGAGCGGCGGCTGAAGATCTACAAGGTCGGCTCGCCGATCTCCCTTTCGGAGGCGCTGCCGCTGATCCAGCGGCTCGGCGTCGAGGTCGTGGACGAGCGGCCGTACGAGATCGACCGGGACGGCGACGCGAGCACCAAGAACGCCTGGATCTACGACTTCGGCCTGCGCTACACCCCCTCCGGCGAGGTGGACAGGAACGACTTCAAGCGGCTCTTCCAGGACGGCCTGAGCGCCCTGTGGCAGGGCCGGGTCCAGGCCGACAACTTCAACGCCCTCATCCTGCGGGCGGGCCTGACCTGGGAGCAGGTCGAGATCCTGCGGGTCTACGCCAAGTACCTGCGGCAGGCCGGCAGCACGTTCTCGCAGCTCTACATGGAACGCGTGCTGCTGGGCAACGTGCGGCTGGCCCGGCTGCTGGTCCGCCTGTTCGAGGCCAAGCTCGACCCGAGGCGCGGCGACGACGTGCGGGTCGACCTCGTGGAGGCGCTCAACGAGGAGATCCTGGGCGCCCTCGACGAGGTGGCCTCCCTCGACGAGGACCGCATCCTGCGGGCCTACCTGGAGATGATCCAGGCGACCCTGCGCACCAACTACTTCCAGACGGTCGACGGGCAGCGCAAGCCGTACATCTCGCTGAAGGTCGACCCGCAGGCGATCAGCGTGCTGCCGCTGCCGCGGCCGAAGTACGAGATCTTCGTGTACTCGCCCCGCGTCGAGGGCGTGCACCTGCGCTTCGGCAAGGTCGCCCGCGGCGGCCTGCGCTGGTCCGACCGCATGGAGGACTTCAGGACGGAGATCCTCGGCCTGGTCAAGGCCCAGATGGTGAAGAACACCGTCATCGTGCCCACCGGGTCCAAGGGCGGGTTCGTGGTGAAGCAGCCGCCGGCCTCCGGCGCCCGCGAGGACGTGCTGGCCGAGGGCGTGGCCTGCTACCGGATGTTCATCTCCGGCCTGCTGGACATCACCGACAACCTGGTCGACGGCAAGGTCGTGCCGCCGGCCGACGTGGTCAGGCACGACGGCGACGACACCTACCTCGTGGTCGCCGCCGACAAGGGCACCGCCACCTTCTCCGACATCGCCAACAGCGTGGCCAAGGAGTACGGCTTCTGGCTCGGCGACGCCTTCGCCTCCGGCGGCTCGGTCGGCTACGACCACAAGGCCATGGGCATCACCGCCCGCGGCGCCTGGGAGTCGGTCAAGTACCACTTCCGCACCATGGGCGTGGACGTGCAGACCACCGACTTCACCGTGGCCGGCATCGGCGACATGTCCGGCGACGTGTTCGGCAACGGCATGCTGCTCTCCCAGCACATCCGGCTGGTGGCCGCCTTCGACCACCGGCACGTCTTCATCGACCCCACGCCCGACGCGGCCCGCTCGTTCGCCGAGCGGCAGCGCCTGTTCGACCTCCCGCGCAGCTCCTGGGACGACTACGACCCGTCGCTGATCTCCGCGGGCGGCGGCGTGTTCCCGCGTACGGCCAAGTCGATCCAGATCACCCCGCAGATGCGCGAGGCGCTGGGCATCGAGGCGGGCGTCAGCTCGCTGGCCCCCAACGACCTGATCAGCGCCATCCTGCGGGCCCCCGTCGACCTGCTGTGGAACGGCGGCATCGGCACCTACGTCAAGGCCGGCTCGGAGTCCCACGCCGACGTCGGCGACAAGGCCAACGACGCGCTCCGGGTGGACGCCGGCGACCTGCGCTGCAAGGTCATCGGCGAGGGCGGCAACCTGGGCTTCACCCAGCTCGCCCGCATCGAGTTCGCCCTGAACGGCGGCCTGGTCAACACCGACTTCATCGACAACTCGGCCGGCGTGGACACCTCCGACCACGAGGTGAACATCAAGATCCTGCTCGACCAGGTCGTGCGCGACGGCGAGCTGACCGACAAGCAGCGCAACCAGGTCTTCACGTCGATGACCGACGAGGTCGCCGACCTGGTGCTGCGCGACAACCACGCCCAGAACGTGGTGCTCGACGCGACCCGCGCCCAGGCGGTCGACATGCTCCACATCCACGCCCGCTACCTGCGCAAGCTCGAACGCGACGGGCTGGTCAACCGCGAGCTGGAGTTCCTGCCCTCGGACAAGACGCTGGCCGAGCGGCGGCAGGCCAGGCTCGGGCTGACCGCGCCGGAGTTCTCGGTCCTGCTGGCCTACACCAAGCTGGTGGCCGACGCCGAGGTGCTGGGCTCCGAGCTGCCCGACGACCCGTACCTGGCCTCCTGGCTGGTGTCGTACTTCCCGTCGGACCTGCGCGAGCGGTTCCGCACGTACATGGACGCCCATCCGCTGCGGCGCGAGATCATCACGACCTGCGTGGTGAACGAGCTGGTCAACGCCATGGGCACCACGTTCATGTTCCGCTTCGCGGAGGAGACCGGCGCCTCCACGTCCGACATCGTGCGGGCGTACCTGGTGGCGCGGGAGGTCTTCGACCTGCCGAGCTTCTACCGGGCCGTGGAGGCGCTGGACAACGAGGTCGACACCGCCACGCAGATCGCCATGCTGCTGGAGGGCCGCAAGCTGGTCGAGCGCGGCACCCGCTGGCTGCTGGTCAACCGGCGTCCGCCGCTCGACCTGGCCGGGTCGGTCGGCTTCTTCCTCAAGGGCGTCAACGGGCTGTCCGCGCACATCCCCAAGCTGCTCACCGGGCCCGACCTGGCCGCCTACGAGGAGCGCCGCGACTCCTTCGTGGCCCGCGGGGTGCCGCAGGAGCTGGCCGAGCGGGTGGCTGCGATGGTGCCCGCCTACTCGACGCTGGACCTGGTCGAGGTGGCGTCCCTGACGGGCCGTCCGGTGAACGAGGTGGCGGAGGTCTACTTCGACCTGGCCGACCGCCTGCAGCTGGCCCGCCTGCGCGAACGCGTCATCGCCCTGCCGAGGGACAACCGGTGGAACTCCATCGCCCGCTCGGCGCTGCGCGACGACCTGTACGCCGCGCACGCCTCGCTGACCCGTGACGTGCTGGCCCACAGCACGTCCGGGCTGCCGCCCGAGGAGCGGCTGGCCCGGTGGACCGACGGCAACGCGGCCGCCGTGGGACGCGCCCGCCAGACGCTGTCGGAGATCTGGGAGAGCGACCACTTCGACCTGGCGACGCTCTCGGTGGCCCTGCGCGCGATCCGCACGCTGGTGGCCGCCAGCAACCTGCCTCACACGGAGGCGTAGGAACCGCCCGAAGGGGCCCTCACTCGCCGCTGGCGCGGGTGAGGGCTCCGTCGTGGGCGACGACCCGGGCGGCGGCCGGGGCCGACAGCGGGGGCACCGCCGTGGCGTACTGGTGGACCTCGGTGAGCTTGAGGCTGCGGCGCACCGACGAGGTCGAGATGGCCCAGCCCGCCTCCGGCGGCACCGGGATGATGTAGGTGTTGTTGGCGACGGTGCGGGTCGAGGTGTTGCGCGACAGCGAGTACTGGATCAGCGCGCCGCCGTCGGCCGTGCGCAGCGCGTAGACCGGCCAGTTGTCGGCGCTGAAGATCGAGTCGTAGCTGAACCCGTCCTTCTTGGCCGTCTCGCGGTCGGTGGCGATCTGCTTGGCCACCTCCGTCGTGTACGGCCCGTCGGCGAGCAGGCCCGCCGTCACCCCGGCCGACCCGGTCTCGGCCACGCTGGCGTGCACCGGGCCCATGTACTGGGGGCTGATCGTGACGGTCTTGTCGTCGGGCGTCAGCGCCGTGGCGTAGCCGTCGGCGTCGAGCCGCACCCGCGGCAGCTCCTGGCCCGGCAGCAGCTGCGCGGCCGAGCTGAGCAGCCAGTCGTCGCCGCTCTTGGCGAACGTCAGCAGCGTCGGCTGCCCGTTGCGCGTGGCCAGCGCGCTGAACCAGGGCGCCCGCTCGCCCTGGGCGAACCTGGGCACGTAGAGGGTGGGCGTGCCCCAGGCGTAGCGCGGCGGGCGGTCGCCGGTGGACTCGAAGGCGGCCTGCGTGAGCGCCAGCTGCCCGTCGCGGACCAGGTCGGTGCCGAGGAGCAGTCGCCCCGTCACGGGGCTCTCCACGCGCAGCACGTCGTCGGTGGGCAGGATCTCGGCGACCGCCTCGGCCGCCTCCTGACGCGTGACGGCGGGCGGCGGCGCGCTGGGCGAAGGGCTCGCCGCGCCGGTGGCGCCCGCCTTTCCCTGGGTCACCGCCGGGGACGTCTGAGCAGGGCCTGTGCACGCGGTCGCCGCGGCCAGCACGCCGACGGCGAGCGCCAGCATCTTCCCCCGACCGTATGCACGCACCTCGCCATGTTATTCGTGCACGCGAGGGTCGCGTACCCTAGGGAGACGTGGCAGGCATCGATCCGGCAGAAGAGATCAACGAGCTCGCGAACACGCTCCGCAGCATCCAGGACGTGCTCGACCTCGACGCGATGCGCAAGCAGATCGAGGAGCTGGAGCAGCAGGTTGCCGCCCCAGACCTGTGGGACGACCCCGAGCAGGCGCAGAAGGTCACGAGCAAGCTCTCCCATCTCCAGGGCGAGCTCAACCGCGTCGAGGGCGTCGCGCGCCGTCTCGACGACCTGAAGGTGCTCTACGAGCTCGCGGCCGAGGAAGGCGACGACGACACGCGCCTCGAGGCCGACAAGGAGCTGGAGTCGCTCAAGACCGACATCGGCGCCCTTGAGGTGCGCACGCTCCTGTCGGGCGAGTACGACGCCCGCGAGGCGCTCGTCACCATCAACTCCCAGGCCGGCGGCGTCGACGCCGCCGACTGGGCGGAGATGCTGCTGCGCATGTACCTGCGGTGGGCCGAGCGCAAGGGCTACTCCACCGAGGTCTACGACACCTCCTACGCGGAGGAGGCCGGCATCAAGTCGGCCACGTTCACCATCAAGGCCCCCTACGCCTACGGCACGCTGCGCGGCGAGCACGGCACCCACCGGCTGGTCCGCATCAGCCCGTTCGACAACCAGGGCCGCCGCCAGACCTCGTTCGCGGGCGTCGACATCGTGCCGGTCGTCGAGCAGACCGACCACATCGACATCAACGAAGACGACCTGCGGATCGACGTCTACCGGTCCTCGGGCCCCGGCGGCCAGGGCGTCAACACCACCGACTCGGCGGTGCGCATCACCCACCTGCCCACCGGCATCGTGGTCTCCTGCCAGAACGAGCGCTCCCAGCTCCAGAACCGCGCCTCGGCCATGAACGTGCTCCAGGCCAAGCTGCTGGAGCGCAAGCGGCAGGAGGAGGCGGAGAAGATGTCGGAGCTGCGCGGCGCGACCACCACGTCATGGGGCACGCAGATCCGCAACTACGTGCTGCACCCGTACCAGATCGTGAAGGACCTGCGTACGGGCACCGAGGCGGGCAACCCGTCGGCGGTGCTCGACGGCGACCTCGACGGGTTCATCGAGTCGGAGATCCGCTGGATGCGCAGGGCGGAGTCAGGCACCGACTAGGTGCCTGAGCACCAGCGTCGCGAAGAGCAGCACGAGGAGCAGGACGACGACGAGGGCGGGTGACAGTCCGGCGAAGCCGTGATTGTGCATCCGCTCCCTGTTGGCTCGGCAGAGGGGGCAGCGGCCCTCGATCACGGGGTGGGCGCACTGCGCGCATACGAGGTGTTCACAACTCATGACAGCCCCAAGTCTAGCCGCACAATCGTTTTGTTTCCGTTATGGACGTTCCATGCCAGTCTTCCCCCTAGACTGTCGTCTGGCCAATCGGAACGTCGATCATCAGTAAAGACGGCGCCCCCGATCGGCCGGCGGCGGGAAATGGGCATGTGCCACCCTCGCTTCCGTCCTGACCCCTAGACTGGCATGCCGTGATGCTCTCGTGATCCATTTCGATAATGTCACCAAGGTCTACGCGAACCAGAACCGGCCCGCTCTCGACCACGTCTCCGTCGACGTGGACAAGGGCGAGTTCGTGTTCCTCGTCGGCCCTTCGGGGTCAGGCAAGTCCACGTTCCTGCGTCTGGTCCTGAAGGAGGAGCGGCCCAACTCCGGGGCGATCCACGTCGCCGGCAAGGATCTGGCCCGCCTCTCCAACTTCAAGGTGCCCCACCTGCGCCGCCGCATCGGCTGCGTCTTCCAGGACTTCAGGTTGCTCCCGAACAAGAACGTCTACGAGAACGTGGCGTTCGCCCTAGAGGTGATCGGCAAGCCCAGGCGGTTCATCCGCAAGGTCGTGCCCGAGGTCATCGAGCTGGTCGGCCTGGAGGGCAAGGCCCATCGCATGCCCGACGAGCTGTCCGGCGGCGAGCAGCAGCGTGTCGCCATGGCCCGCGCGTTCGTCAACCGGCCGATGATCCTGCTGGCCGACGAGCCCACGGGCAACATCGACCCCGCGACGAGCATCGGCATCATGAAGGTGCTCGACCGCATCAACCGAACTGGCACCACGGTCGTCATGGCCACGCACGACGCGGCCATCGTGGACTCCATGCGCAAACGCGTCGTCGAGCTGGAGGACGGGAAGATCGTCCGTGACCAGTCGCGTGGCGTGTACGGCCAGGCGTACTGACAGGGAGCGGCAGACACAACATGCGGGCGAACTTCATCTTCTCCGAGGTCTGGATCGGCCTCCGTCGCAACCTGACCATGACGATCGCGGTCGTCATCACCGTGGCAGTCGGCATGGCGATGCTGGGCGTCGGCCTGATGATCAACGCCCAGGTCTCCATGCTCAAGTCCTTCTGGTTCGACAAGGTCGAGATCTCGGTCTTCCTGTGCACCAAGGGCACCGCGATCCCCGAGTGCAACGGCAAGGCCGTCACGCCGGCCCAGACGAAGGCGTTGAAGACCCGCCTTGAGAGCCTCCAGGGCGTCAAGGAGGTCTTCTACGAGGACCAGAGCACGGCGTACGAGAACTTCAAGACGGCCTACCAGGCCAGCCCGACGCTCGTCCAGGCCACCAGGGTCGAGGACATGCCGCAGTCGTTCCGCGTGAAACTGGTCGACCCCGACAACTACCAGCCGGTGATCGACGCCGTGAAGGGCCAGCCGGGCGTGTCCCAGGTGATGGACCACAAGCAGCTCATCGGCAAGTTCTTCGACCTGCTCGACAAGCTGTCCTTCTACGCGCTGGCCGTCGCCATCGTGCTGGTGCTGGCCGCGGCGTTGCTGATCGGCAACACGGTGCGATTGTCGGCGTTCAACCGGCGCCGGGAGACGGGGATCATGCGCCTGGTGGGCGCGTCGAACCTCTACATCCAGCTGCCGTTCGTCATGGAAGGCGTGATCGCCGGTCTGATCGGCGGCGTCTTCGCGGCCATCATCCTGATCGTGACGAAGGTCCTGCTGTTCGAGGAGATCGCCGGCTACTTCGGCAGCGGCATGGCCCAGCTCGGCTGGGACGCGGTGGCCCAGACCATCACGCTCACCATGGCCATCGGCGTCGTGATCTGTGTGCTGGCCTCGTTCGTGACGCTCCGCCGATACCTCAGGGTGTGAGGAATCGCCGGTAAGGTCGAAGCATGCCACGTGAGACCGGGCGGAAGGTCATCGCCCAGAACAAGCGGGCCCGGCACGACTACCACCTTGAGGACACCTTCGAGGCGGGGCTCGTGCTCCAGGGCACGGAGGTGAAGTCGCTCCGCGAGGGCCGCGCCTCGCTCGTCGACGGCTACGCCAGCATCGACAATGGCGAAGCGTGGCTGCTCAACGTGCACATCCCCGAATACATGCAGGGCACGTGGACCAACCACGCCGCCAAGCGCAAGCGCAAGTTGCTGCTGCACCGCAAGGAGATCGAGAAGCTGGCCGCCATGACCAAGGAGGGCGGTCTCACGATCGTCCCCACGGTCCTGTACTTCCAGGACGGCCGGGCCAAGGTCGAGATCGCCGTCGCCCGGGGCAAGAAGGACTGGGACAAGCGGCAGTCGCTGGCCGAGCAGCAGGCCAAGCGGGAGATGGCGCGGGCCCTGCGGCACCGCAACCGATGAGAGCGGCGGCACTCTAACCGATGACACGCGCGCGCCGCACCCTTGCCGCGACCGTCACCCTGGCGGTCGCGAGCATGACGCTGACCGGCTGCTTCGAGGAGTCCTCGCCGCACGACGCGGTGCGCGACTTCCTCGTGGGCTGGCAGTCCGAGGACTACGCCCTGGCCGCGGGCCGCACCGACGGCGACCCCGCCAAGGTGGGCAAGGCCCTGGCCAACGCCAAGCTGGAGCTCGACGCGGCCTCGTTCCGCTTCAAGATCAAAAGCGTGAGCGTGAACGGCGAGGAGTCCAAGGCCGACTTCCGCGCCGAGGTCGACCTGGGGGAGAACACCCCGCTCTGGGCGTACGACGGCTCGCTGCCGCTGCACCTGGTCGACGGCAGGTGGAAGGTGCGCTGGTCGCCGTCGGTGCTGCATCCGCAGCTCAAGGAGGGCCAGCGGTTCGCGGTCGAGACCAACCCCAAGCCGCGCCAGCCGGTGGTCGACCGGGCCGACGACCCCCTGCAGAACGAGCTCTACGTCTACGTCGTGGGCGTGGTGCCGTCCGCGCTGGGCGACCGGGCCGAGGACGTCGTGGCCAAGCTGTCGGCGATCACCGGCTACGCCCAGGACCGGCTGCTGAGCCGGATCAGGTCCTCGCCGCCCGACAAGTTCGTGCCGCTGGTCACGTTCGGGCGCTCGCGTTACCTGTCGATGAAGTCGAAGCTGGCCGGCATCTCCGGCATCCAGACCGACCCGCAGCCGCAGCCCATCGACCCGGCCGCCCCCAAGCAGATCGTCGGCAAGGTCAGCGCGCTCACACCCGAGGACGAGCAGAAGCTCGGCGGCCCCCAGCGGGCCGGCGACTCGATCGGCCAGAGCGGCCTGCAGCAGGCGTACCAGGACTATCTGACCGGCTCCACCGAGACCAAGGTGATCACCCTCGATCTCAAGACCGGCCGGCAGGTGGCCAAGCTGCAGGAGTGGCCGGGCCGCCAGAACGTCTCGGTCAAGACCACGATCGACAGCCGCGCCCAGGCGGCGGCCGAGCGGGCGGTGGCCGAGACGGCCACCAGCGCGCTGGTGGCCGTGCAGCGTGACACCGGCGAGATCCTCGCGGTCGGCACCAGCGGGCTCAACCAGGAGAAGGACGCGCTGGCGGGCAGGTTCCCCGCGGGCACGGCCTTCTCGATCGTGGCGGCCGACGCGCTGATCAAGAGCGGCGTCAGCACCAAGCAGCGGCTGGCCTGCCCGGCCGAGCGCACGGTGGGCGGCGCCAGGTTCGTGCACACCAGCCAGACCGCCGGGGTCACGTCGTCGGCCACGTTCCAGGACAACTTCGCCAAGGGCTGCGTGACCGCGCTGGCCTCGCTGGCCCGCCGGGCCAGCGCCGGCGGTCTGGCCGCGAGCGCCAAGGCGTTCGGCATCGGCCAGCCGTGGCGGCTGCCGCTGAAGTCGTTCAGCGGGGCGATGCCCGAACTGTCCAGCGACGCCGACAAGGCCAGGGCCATCGCGGGCCAGACCGTCGAGGTCAGCCCGCTGTCGATGGCGCTGGTCGCGGCGGCCGTGGGGTCGGGCACCTGGCGGCCGCCGGTGCTCGTGACCGCGCCCACGTCGCCCGATCCGGCGGCGGAGGTCGTCCCGGCCAAGCAGCCGGACGCCGTCCCGATGGATCCGAAGGTGCGCACCGCGCTGACCGCGATGATGCGCGCCGGGGCGGTCGGCAGCCCCGCGCAGGCGGGCCGGGGCAGGGTCTACGGCGTGCGCGCGACGGCGGGCACCCAGGACAAGCCCATGACGTGGTTCGTCGGCTGGCAGGGGGACGTGGCGATCGCCGTCCTGGCCAAGAACTACGACGCGGCGGCCGTCGCGGGCAGCTTCTTCTCGGGCCTTCGTGACTCTGCGTGAAATTCTTGTGACGGCGAGCAACCGTTCATGGTCGTGGCTGCGTCTTACTGAATGACTGGGCCCGCTCGGGGGGTTGCGGACTCAGTCGCCGTGATGAGATCAGGACTTCATCTCGGGGGAAGTCCTGCCGTCCGGACCGGCTCGACCCTGCCGGTCGGCCCCCGGGAGCGCGTGCTGCTGTGCCACGCTCCCGGGGGTTTCGCCATGCTGGAATTAAGTTGGCGTTGGGGGCGTTGTCCCCTGTAGATTCAGTGTTGCTCGTCTCTGCGTGATGATCAGCGTGAGGCGTGTTGACAACTGCACAGGGGGTGACTGGCTTCGACTTCGATCTTGCAAGCCAGGTGAAGCGGGCCGAGGACTGCGGACATAACCTCGTTAATCCTGTGACCGCAAAACAATAAGTGCCAATTCCAAGCGCACTGAGGTCGGCCAGGGTTCCCTGGCCCTCGCTGCCTAAGTAGCGAAACCTCTGTCAGCCCGGGAGTGCCTTCGGCCCGGTGTCTGGCATCGTTAGAAGGCTCAACCGATCGACCCGGCCACGGGGGAGATCGGGAAATCAAACAGTGGCTGAGCCCGTCGGCGACTCGCCTGCGTGATCGCCGGGGCTGAGAAAAGCACAGCAGGCTGCGCCCGGAGAAGCCCTGACTTGGGATTGAAGGACGCGGGTTCGATTCCCGCCACCTCCACGTGATCAAAAGCCTCCGACCTGCCGATTACTCGGCGGGTCGGAGGCTTTTCGCTGTCCGGAAGACGTGCGCACCCGAGCTCAGAACGTGCGCAGCCAGCGGCGGAGGCGGTCGAGGGGGGTGCGTGGCTCCAGCGGGGGCAGCAGGCGGCGCAGCTCGTCGTCGGTGGCCGGGCGGGCGTCGAGCGCGGCCTGGCGCAGCGGCTTCGCGTCCACCCGCAGGCCGCCGAGCACCTGGACGGTCACCGTGCCGCGGCGCACCGCGTAACCGTGCGTGTCCTCTCGGCGGACATAGGTGAGGCCGGAGCCGACGGGGGTGCACTTCTGGGCGAGATAGCACAAGTCGTCGTCGGCCTGGCTCACGGACAACGTGATGTGGACGCTCTGGCCGCCGTTGCCGGTGTGGTCGGAGGGCGTGTAGACCAGGCCCGCCGGGATGCCCATGAGCTGTGGGGTGTAACCCGGGACGCGGGCCGCGTAGTAGTCGCCGGTCTGCTCCTGGTCGCCCAGTTCGCGGGCGGTGGCCGGGCGCAGGCTCCGGGCGGCCGACCGGAGCAGGTCGCGGGGGACGGCGGCGCTGCCCACCACCGTGACGTACCGTCGGCCCACCCGCACCTGGTAGCCGTGCTCGACCGGGCCCTGCCGGTGGACCAGGCCGCCGGGCTCGGCCGTGCAGGCTCCGGTCGGCAGGTCGGCGTCCTGCGCGGTGGGCTGGCCGCACACGGCCGCGCCCGGCAGGAGCCGGTCGTAGGCGACGATCCTGACGTACCGGTCGGGCGGGATGGCGGCCGGGTCCGCCGGAGTGAAGCCGGAGCCGCCCAGCCCGCCGCCGTAGTCCCGGTCGTCGGGCCGGTAGCCGGGGACGGCGACCACGTACGCGGTCTCCCGGTGGAGGTCGCCCGCCGCCAGGCGCGCCTCCAGGTCGTCCGGCGGCTCCTGGCGCAGCACGGCCACGCCCGCCCCCACAAGCGCCACGCCCAGCCCGAGCGCGACGCCCTTGTGGCGCCAGCCGCGCAGCAGCGTGCCGGCCACGAGGGCGTACGGAACGCCGCCGAGCACGGCCGCGAGCAGCAGGTCGCGGCTCACCCCGAGGCCGGCGACGTCGGTCACCACCCAGCCGAGGGCCCAGCCGGCGGTTCCCAGGCCCAGCACCAGCAGCGCCCACAGGAACCGGCCGCCGCGCGTCGCGCCGAGGACGGACACGCCGCGGGTGGCCCTGATCACGATGACCAGGTAGCCGAGCAGGGCTGCCACGCCCAGTGCGGCGGCGGCGAGGAGCACCGCCTCGTCGCCGGCGAACAGCACGGCCGGCAGGACCAGCCACGCCGTCGGCAGGAAGACCGATCCGGCCGCCCAGGCGGCGACGAGCTGGGCCAGGACCAGCAGCGGCCGTGACGCGACCCCGCCGGGCGGACGGTCGGGCCCGATGTCCGTCAGGCTTTGCCGCTGCTTTCGACGACCGCCGGGCGGCGCGGGTTCGGTCAACGGGACGGTTCGAGGATCGTCTTGATGTGCTGGTTGCGCATGTTGATGAGGTGGGTCATGTGGCGGCGCAGGACCAGCAGCTCGGCCAGGCGGCCCAGGGGGCCGGCGGGGGCGGAGAAGTCGACGACGTCGGTCATGAGGGTGGCGCCCGCGTGCGGAGCCGCCTCGAAGCGGTGTTCGTGCCGCCAGTGGCGGAACGGCCCGGACACCTGCTCGTCCACGAAGTACGCGGGCCGTTCCCAGGCGCTGATCGTGGAGGTCATCCGCCAGGTGAGGCCGAAGTGCCGGGCCTGCCAGGTGACCTGGTCGCCGAGGCCGAGCAGGCCCGTGGTGACCCCCGCGACGGCGCGTTCCGACGAGCCGGCCATGGACGCGGTGTGGGTCTCGACCGACAGCGACGTGTCGAAGAGCACGCCGGGGGGAGCGAAGACCAGGGTCACGGTCTCGAAACGCGCCATGGCGGCATCTTAGGGATCCCCGTGGGCGCGGGGCCGAGGGGGGCGGGCTAGTGGGCGCAGCCGGCGTACTCGTCGGGCTAGTGGGCGCAGCCGGCGTACTCGTCGAGGCGCCGGAACATGGCGGCCAGCATGAGCGGGAACATCGCGACGTGCGCGACGAGCATCAGGACGCCGCCGTCGATGACACCGAGCCAGAGCAGCGGATAGAGCGGCACGATCGGGACGAACATCGCCGCGCACATCTCCAGCGTCGCCGGCCAGCGGTGGCCGCGGAAGCGCATCCACGCGGCCATGCCCACCGACATGTCGACGGCCATGATCAGGTACGCGAGCTCCGGCGACTCGTCGTGGGAGACGGAGAGGCCGACGGCCGACTGGAGGGCGCCGAGCGCGAACATGCCGACGAACATGGCGACGATCATCTCCACGTAGTGGAGGGCGAACTTCGACCAGCGGCGTCCGGTCGCGGAGGGGGTCGCGGGTGCGGGGGGCGTCGGTGTCATGGCTCCGACTGTGGCCGGGTGGGGGGACGGGGACGAGGGGGCGAAGCCGTACATGTCTGGAAACTTGGGTTCTTGGTCTTCCGGACCTACAGTCGTGCCATGGAGTACCGGCGGGTCGTGGTCGTCGCCTACGAGGCGGCCGAGCTGCTCGACATCGCGTGCGTCAGCTCGACGCTGGAGAACGCGAACTGGCACGGCGCCTCACCGTACTACCAGGTACGGCTGGCCACCCCCGGCGGTCATCCCGTGACCACCGCCGGCGCGCTGGTGCTGCAGGCCCAGCTCGCGCTGGAGCGGATCACCGGGCCGCTCGACACGCTCATCGTCTCCGGCGGCACCGGCCACGTGGACGCCGCGGCGAACCCGCTGGTCGTCGGCCATGTCCGCAGGCTGGCGCGGGAGAGCAGGCGGGTCGCGTCGGTGTGCACCGGCGCGTACGTGCTGGCCGCCGCGGGACTGCTCGACGGCAGGCGAGCCACCACCCACTGGCGGGAGGCGGCCGACATGGCCGCCCGCTACCCGCGCGTCACCGTGGACCCGGCCCCGATCTTCGTCCGCGACGGCGAGGTGGCCACGTCCGCGGGGGTCACCGCCGCGCTCGACCTCACGCTCGCCCTGGTCGAGGAGGACAACGGCGCCGAACTGGCCAGGACGGTGGCCCGCGGCATGGTCACCTACCTGCAACGGCCGGGCAACCAGGCCCAGATGAGCATGTTCGTCAGCCCTCCGGCGCCCGCCGACGGCCTGGTCAGGCGGATCGTCGAGCACATCTGCGCGAACCTGGCCGCCGACCTCACCGCGGCCACGCTGGCCGCCGCGGCGGGCGTCAGCGAACGCCATCTCACCCGGCTGTTCCTCCGGCATCTGGGGCAGACGCCGGGCAGGTTCGTGCGGCGGGCCCGTACCGAGGGGGCGGCTCAGCTGCTGGCCTCGACCTCGTTGCCCATGTCCGCGATCGCCGTACGGTGCGGGTTCGGGACGGCCGAGACGCTGCGCCAGGCGTTCGTGGACCGGTACGGCATCCCGCCGTCCCGCTATCGGCTGACCCAGTCGTCCGCGACCGGCTGATCGCCATTTATCCCGCCCGAAATGGGCAATCCGGGCTAGGGTGTCTGACTTGAGCCCTTTCTGAGCATTAAGGTGATCAGCAGATGCGAAAGACGATCGTGCTCATCGGGGCGGCAGTCGTCCTGGCAGGGTGTGGCATGTCGCCCGGCGGACAGCCGCAGACCGCCGCCGAGGAGGCGACCACCACCGCCCCCGCGCCGCCGCGCACCGCGCCCGCGCAGACGGCGCCGCCGCAGGCGGACGTGGTCATCGCCGCCCGTGAGGCCAAGGTCGGCTCCGGCGACCAGTACGGCAAGGCCCGCGTCGAGATCACCGCCCTGCTGCGCCAGGGTAGAACCGCCACCCTCAACTGGACGATCACCGCCGTCGAGGGCAAGGTCAACGTGCACAACGGCCTGGGCGGCGGCGCGCTCGACTACACGGTCTCCAACGTCTCCCTGATCGACCCGGTGAACGCCAAGCGTTACCGCGTCGCCCGCAACGGCACCGCCGCCGACGCCACCTGCGTGTGCTCCGGCACGCAGGGCCAGTTCCTGGAGGCGGGGGAGTCCAGCACGCTGTACGCGGTCTTCGCCGCGCCGCCGCCGGAGGTCACGAAGGTCAACGTGGAGATGCCGATGCTGGGCGTGCTCACCGATGTTCCGCTCTCTTAGCCTGGCGCTGGCCCTCGTGCTGACGCCCACGCCGGTCCCGGTCCCGTCCGATGCCGCCGGCCCGGTGGAGGATCTGGTGTTGCCGGTCGAGGACATCGTCGGCGAGGTCGAGTCCATGGACGGCGCCCAGAGCGAGACCAGGCAGGGCCGCGAGGTGACGGTCGCGCTGACCAGCGACGTGCTGTTCGCGCTGGACAAGTGGCGGCTCACGCCCAAGGCCAGGAAACGGCTGGCGGACGTCGCCGCGAAGGTCGAGGCGGAGGGCGCGGGCGGCGTCGTCAGGATCGAGGGGCACACCGACGACCAGGGGAGCGACGCGTACAACCTGGCGTTGTCGCGGCGGCGGGCGCAGGCCGTGCGCGCGGCCCTGGAGAGCCTGCTCGGCGGCGGGAACGTGACGCTCCAGGCCGCCGGATACGGCGAGCGGCGGCCCAAGCTGCCCAACCTGGTCGAGGGCAAGCCGGTGGAACGGAACCGGGCGAAGAACCGGCGCGTGGAGGTCGTCTTCACGGCCCGGCAGTGAGGGGCCGGCCCGGCAGGGACACAGCGGCCTGGCCCCGACACAGCGGCCTGGCAGGGACACAGCGGCCCGGTCGGGCCGTCACTCGGCCTTGAGCTCGCCGAGGGTCACCGTGACGGTCTGGGTGCCGCCGTCGGGCCGCAGGACCTCCACCTTGACCTGGTCGCCGGGCTTGAAGGCGGTGATCTCCTCCGACAGCGCGGCCATGGTCGTGGTCTTCTTGCCGTTGATCGAGAGGATCACGTCACCGGCCCGGATCCCGGCCTTCTCCGCGCCCCCGCCCTTCTCCACGCTCGCCACGCCCACACCGCTCGGCTGCCCGGTGGCGCCGATCACCGTGCTGCCGCGGATGCCGAGCGCGGCCCGGTGACTGTTGGTGACCTTGCCGTTCTTCACGATCTGGGCCGCGATGTCGGTGGCCGTGTTGCTCGGGATCGCGAACCCGATGCCGGGCGCGGCCCCGCCGCCGAGCTGCGGGTCGGTGGCGGCGAGGGTCGGGATGCCGATGACCTCGCCGGCCAGGTTCACCAGCGCGCCGCCGCTGTTGCCGGGGTTGATCGCGGCGGAGGTCTGGATCGCGCCGCTGATGGTGGCGCCCGGCGACTCGGGGCTCTGGGGCTCGCTGACGGTACGGCCGAGCGCCGAGACGATCCCGTTCGTGACGCTGCCCGACAGGCCCAGCGGGTTGCCCATGGCCAGGACGATCTGGCCCACCCGCAGCTTGCCCGAGTCGCCGAACCTGGCCGGGCGCAGTCCGTCGGGCCGATCGACCTTGATCACCGCCAGGTCGCCGGCGCCGAACGCCTTGACCAGCTTGGCCGGGCGGGGCGCGCCGCCGGTGGCGATCGTGACGTTCATCTCGGTCGCCTCGCCGACCACGTGGGCGTTGGTGACGATGTGACCCGCCGTGTCGTAGACGATGCCGGAGCCGAGGCCCACCTTGGTGTTGATCTGCACGATCGACGGCAGGACGTCCGTGATGACCCGCTCGTACGCGCTCTCCAGCGACTGCGGCGCGCTCCCCGGCGCCTCCGCCGAGGCGGTCGGCGAGCCCGGCGTGGTCGTGGCCGGGCTCGCCGTGGCCGTGGAGGTGGACGCCGGGATCGACGGGGACCGCCCGCAGGCGGTGAGCAGTACGACGGCTGCCAGTCCGGCGACGATCTCCCTCATGGGGAGATGTCTGCCCAGCTCAGCGGGAAAGATACGCCTCTCGGACGTCCCGTCTGCTGAGTTTGCCCGTGGGGGTGCGCGGCAGCGACTCGCGGTACTCGATCACCCGGGGGTGTTTCATCCTGGCCAGCCGGGGCGCGCAGTGCCGCAGCAGCTCCGCGGTCAGCTCCGCGCCGCCCGTCACGCCCGGCACGGGCTGGACCAGCGCCACGACCTTGTGCCCCCACTCGGGGTCGGGCACGCCGATCACCGCCACGTCGGCCACCGACGGATGTTCGAGCAGCGCGGCCTCGATCTCGGCGGGGTAGATGTTGACGCCGCCCGAGATGATCAGGTCGGTCCTGCGGTCCAGCAGGAACAGGTAGCCGTCGGCGTCGAGGTAGCCGATGTCGCCGGGGGTGTAGGCGGCGCCGCGCATGGCCGAGGCGGTCTTGCCGGGGTCGCGGTGGTACTCGAAGCGGTTGATGCCGCCGATGTAGACCGTCCCGGGTTGGCCGGGGGCCGCCTCGTGGCCGTCGTCGCCGATGATCGTGAAGGCCATGCCGTCGAGGGCCCTGCCGACCGTGCCCGGCCGTTCCAGCCACTCCTGGGACGACACCATCGTCGCCACCGCGGCCTCCGTCGAGCCGTAGTACTCCCACAGGACGGGACCGAGCCAGTCGATCATCGCCTGCTTGGTGGCGGGCGGGCAGGGGGCGGCGCCGTGGTAGAGGTGGGTGAGGGAGGACAGGTCGTAGGTCTTCCGGTCCGGCACGGCGAGCAGCCGGTGGAACATCGTGGGCACCATGAACGCGTTCGTCACCCGGTGCCGTTCGATCAGCGCCAGCGCCTCGGCGGCGTCGAACCGTTCCGGCGCCACGATCGAGTGGCCGAACTGCAGCGCCATCATCGCCTGGCCGTAGGGGGCCGAGTGGTAGAGCTGCGAGCACACCAGGTGCACCCCGTCGGACGGCAGGCCGAAGTGCCGCCAGCTCTTGCGCATCAGGATGGGGTAGAGGTCCTCGGGCGTGAGGTCGAGCAGCCGGCGGCGCACGCCCTTGGGGCGGCCCGTGGTGCCGGAGGTGTAGAGCATCATCGAGCCGGCCCGGCGGTGCTCGGGCGCGGTGTCGGGCCGGCCGTCGGTCAGGTCGGCGACCGTGAGCGCGCCGGGGGAGACGACGACGTCGGCGCCGCAGTCGGCGACGATGTAGTCGATCTCCTCGGCCGTGTAGTGCCAGTTGACCGGCACCAGGTAGGCGCCGATCTGGTAGGTGGCCAGCATCATGGTGAGGGCGTCGAGCCCGTTCTTCAGCACGGTCACCACGGCGCCGCCCGGTCGGACGCCGCGCGCGACCAGGCCGTGGGAGGCTCTGTTGGCGCGGGTGAGCAGCTCGCCGTAGGTCGCGCCGTCGTCGCCGAGCAGGGCGGGACGGTCCGGGTCGGCGGCTGCGATCTCGTAGAAACCCCTCATGTCCGCAGACCATACAGAATTAGATTCTGCTGGGGGAATAGAGGAATTATCCTGCTCTTCGGTGACGTAACCTCAAGGCCATGGCGGACGTCGGCGACGAGAGATCAGCACAGGACACCCAACCTTTTCGCAAGGTCGTTGTTCCGCCTGCCGAGCAAGTCGTGCCGCCTGCGGAGCAGACGGTCAAGATCCCGCGTCCGCCGCGGCCGGGTGCGTCCCAGCCGGTGCGACCGACTCCTCAGCCGCCGTCCGGCCCGCAGCCGCCGTCCGGCCCGCAGCCGCCGTCCGGCCCTCAGTCGCCGTCCGGCCCGCAGCCGCCGTCCGGCCCTCAGTCGCCGTCCGGCCCTCAGTCGCCGTCCGGCCCTCAGTCGCCGTCCGGTCCGCAGTCGCGTCCCTACCCTGGGCCGCCCTCGGGCCCGCAGGTGCGTCCGCAGCCTCCGTCCGGCTCGCAGGGACGCCCGCCGCACCCGCCGCAGTCTCCGGGTGGGAACCAGCAGCTCCAAGGCGCCGGCCGACAGAGCCCGGGCCCGGGGGCCGCGCAAGGGCCAGGACAAGGGGCGGGGCAAGGGCTCGCACAAGGACCGGGGCCAGGGACTGCGCACGGGCCAGGGCCTGCGCACGGGCCGGGGCAGGTCAACGCGCAAGGGCCTGGGCTTGTACAAGGGCCGGGGCAGGTGCACGCGCATGGGCCTGGGCTTGCGCAAGGGCAGGGGCAGCGGCCAGGGCCGGGGAGGGCGTCGCAGCATCAGCCTGTGCAGGTGTGGCCGCCGGGAGCGCCCAGGTCGCCCCAGCCCCAGCACCAGCCCCAGCCGGGCGCCGTCGGTCCCATGACGCCGCTCGTCACCAAGCCGCACAAGCGTGGCATCGGGGACATCCCCATCCGCGCGATCTATCTCGCGGGCGCCATCCTCGTCACCGTCACGGCGGTGCTGCTGATCTTCGTCGTGTTCTCCGGCGACGTGCCCACGACCGGCGACTCCGCCGGGACGACGGTCTCCGTTGCCCCCGTGCCGGCCGCGACCGCCACCCCGACCGCCTCCCCGACCCCCAGCGAGACGCCGGTCGCGCTCCCCTCGGTGCCGGCGAGCAAGGCGTTCCCCACGCTGCCGGGCAAGGCGTCCGTGGTGAGCGGGATCATCTCCGACAAGACGAGCGGCATCAGCTACCCGCGCCTGGCCGCGCCCTGGGACGCCAAGTCGTTCGCGCCGTTCACCGTCGCCCAGCGCATCGGCAAGGTGGCGGTGCCGCACACCGTGATCGCCTCGGCCATGTTCCCCGGCGACGCCCCGGAGAAGAAGCCCTCCAAGGACGCCGACTACCGCGAGATGGCCGTCCGCGCGGCCCGCTGGGCGCTGCGCACGCAGTATCCGGCGGGCGCCGAGCTGACCTCCTGGACCGGGTCCGCGAAGGTGCCGGTCGGCAAGGGCTGGTCGCTGGGCTACAAGGTCACCTACGTCTCGGGCGGCAAGACCGAGACCGCCCAGGCCGTGGTGACGGTCGTCGAGGTGGGCAAGACCAAGCCGGCGATGCTGCTGGCCTCGATTCCCGAGAAGAACAAGGCGCGATGGGCTGATTTGAACACACTCGTCCAGCAGGTGCGGCCCCTCTAGGCCAGAAGCATGCTCTAGAATATGGTTCTGGGCATCGGGCACTGTCTTTGACCTGGCTGGAGGATGAGCAATGGCGATCGGATTGAGCGAGGAGCACGAGGCGCTCCGCGACTCGGTGAGCGGCTGGGCCGAGCGGAACATCCCCTCGGAGCTGCTGCGATCCGGGTCGGACGAACGTCCGCCCTTCTGGCCGGGCCTGGCCGAGCAGGGGCTGCTCGGCCTGCACCTGCCCGAGGAGTCCGGCGGCTCGGGCTACGGGCTGCTGGAGGCGGCCGTCGCCGTCGAGGCGCTGGCCGAGAAGCTCGCCCCGGGCCCGTACGTGCCGACCGTGCTGGCCAGTGCGGTCATCCACGCCTCCAAGCGGCACGACCTGCTCGAATCCCTCGCCGACGGCACGCTGACGGGCGCCGTCGCGCTGTCCGGCTCGCTCACCGGCTCCCGTGCCGACGACGGCTCGCTGGTCGTGTCCGGCACGGCCGACCCGGTGCTGGCCGGCTCGCTGGCCGACGTGCTGGTGCTGCCGGTGACCACGTCCGAGGGCGAGGAGTGGATCGCCGTCGACGCCTCGGCCGTCACCGTCACGCCGGTCCGGTCGCTCGACCTGACCCGGCCGGTGGCCAAGGTGGAGCTGTCGGAGGCGCGCGTGCCCGCCGAGCGCGTGCTCGACGGCGTGGAGAGCCCCGACGTGCTCAACCTGGCCGCGATCCTGCTCGGCGCCGAGGCCGCCGGGCTGGCGTCCTGGTGCGTCACGGCCGCCGCCGCCTACGCCAAGGTGCGCGAGCAGTTCGGCCGCCCGATCGGCCAGTTCCAGGGCATCAAGCACAAGATCTCCCGGATGCTCGTCGCCCTTGAGCAGGCCCGCGCCACCGTCTGGGACGCCACCAGGGCCGAGGGCCGCGAGCTGGAGTACGCCGCCGCCGTCGCCGGGGTGATGGCCCCCGACGCGGCCGTCCAGTGCGCCAAGGACGCGATCCAGACGTTCGGCGGCATCGGCTACACCTTCGAGCACGACGTGCACCTCTACTACCGGCGCGCCCTCACCCTGCGCGCCCTGCTCGGCTCGTCGGCCGAGTGGGCCGCCTCGGTGACCGCGCTCGCGCTGCAGGGCGTCGGCCGCGAGATGGAGATCGACCTGCCCGAGGGCGCCGAGGAGCTGCGCGAGGGCATCCGCGCGGAGATCGCCGAGATCGCCCGCCTTGAGGGCCAGGAGCAGAAGCGGGCGCTCGCCGACCGCGGGTTCGTCATGCCCCACCTGCCCAGGCCGTGGGGCCGCGCGGCCAAGCCGCTGGAGCAGGTGCTCATCGCCCAGGAGCTCAAGGCCGCCAAGGTCAGGCTGCCCGCGATGATCATCGGCGCCTGGGTGGTGCCGTCCATCGCCGTGTACGGCACGCCCGAGCAGCAGGAACGTTTCCTGCCCAAGACGCTCAGCGGCGAGATGATCTGGTGCCAGCTCTTCTCCGAGCCGGGCGCCGGGTCCGACCTGGCCTCGCTGCAGATGAAGGCGGAGAAGGTCGAGGGCGGCTGGCGGCTCAACGGCCAGAAGATCTGGACGTCGGTCGCCCACGTGGCCGAATGGGGCATCTGCATCGCCCGCAACTCCTCCGAGGGCACCAAGCACGAGGGCATCACGTACTTCCTGGTGGACATGAAGGCGCCCGGCGTCACGGTCCGGCCGCTGACCGAGATGACCGGCGAGAACCTGTTCAACGAGGTCTTCCTCGACGACGTCTTCGTCCCGGACGACCTGGTCGTGGGCGAGGTCGGCGACGGCTGGAAGGTCGCCCGCAACACGCTGTCCAACGAGCGCGTCTCGCTGTCGTCCGGATCGGGCGGCACCGGCGCGTCCGTGCCCGACCTGCTCGGGCTGATCGGCCGGCTCGGGCGCGAGCTCACGCCGGCCGAGGAGCAGGAGGTGGCCGGGGTCGTGTGCGAGGGGCACTCGATCAACGCGCTGTCGCTGCGGGTCACGCTCAAGCAGCTGGCCGGGAACGAGCCGGGCGCCGACGCGTCCGTACGGAAGCTGCTGTCCACCTCGCACGCCCAGCACGTCTCCGAGACGGCCGTCGGCCTGCTCGGAGCCCAGGCCGTGGTGGCCGCCGACATGAAGCTCGGCGACGCCGGCTACTGGAACCGGGCGGTGCTCGCGACCAGGGCCATGACCATCTACGGCGGCACCACCGAGGTGCAGCTCAACATCATCGGCGAGCGCATGCTGGGCCTGCCCCGGGACCCCGAGCCCGGTAAGTAACACATGTGAGGCGTCGGCGGCTAATCTCCCTTGTGCCCGGACTGCCGGTCCTGGCGCGAGGGAGAGGCGGTGTCACGGTGCGCGAAGGCCGTGCGGGCCGCTGGGGGCCGGCGGCGCTGGGGCTGGGGCTGGCGGTGCTGGCGCTCGGCCCGGCGCTGGGCTGGGGGCTGGTGCTCCGGTACGACCTGCTCTTCGTGCCCGATCCGCCCCTGTGGCCCGACCGCGGCGGCTTCCCTCGGGCGGTGCCCAGCGACCTGGTCGTGGCGCTGCTGTCCAGGGCGTTGCCCGTGGAGATCGTGCAGAAGGCGGCCCTGGTCGCCGTGTTCGTGCTGGCCGCGACCGGGGCGGCGGCGCTGGTTCCGCCGGAGCGCAGGCTCGCCCGGCTCGTGGCCGCCGCGTTCTACGCCTGGAACCTCTACCTCGCCCAGCGGCTCATGCTCGGCCAGTGGGCCCTGCTCCTGGGCGTGGCCGGGCTCCCGTGGGCGATCCGCGCGCTCACGCGGGAGACCCTCGGAGGGTTCGCGCGGTTCGGGCGGCTGGGGGTGGCGTTGCTGCCGGCGGCGGTGGGCGGGTTCCAGGCGATGCTGGTGTCCTGGCTCACCCTGATGCCGATCGCCGTCGCCCGGCGCAGGGTGCCGGTCGCCGCCGGGGTGCTGGTCGCGTACAGCCTGCCGTGGGCGGTGCCCGCGCTCGGCTCGGGCGCGGTGACCGACCCGGCGGGCGTGGACGCGTTCGCGGCCCGCGCCGACGGGCCCTTCGGCGTGCTGGGCAGCCTGCTCTCGCTCGGCGGCATCTGGAACGCCGAGGCCGGGCTGCCGGGCCAGGAGGCGTGGTGGACGGCGACCGCCCGGCTCCTCCTGGTCCTCGCCGGCCTGTACGGCTACGCCCGCCTCCGCGCGGCCCCCGAACGGCCCGCCTGGTGGGGCGGCCTGGCGGTGGCGGCGGCCGCCGGGTTCTGCGTCGCCGGGCTGGGCGCGTTCCAGCCGGGACGCGAGGCGCTCAAGTGGCTCATCGCCCTGTGGCCGGGGTTCGGGCCGCTGCGCGACGGCCAGGTGTACCTGGCTCCGCTGGCCCTGCTGACGGCGGTCGGCCTGGCCTCGGTCCTGCGGTCGGGCGCGCTCGCGCTGGTCGGGGTGCTGGCCCCGGTGCTGGCGATGCCGACGTTCGCGCTAGGCGCGTTCGGCCGGCTGGAGGCGGTGACGTACCCGGCGGAATGGACGGCGGTCCAGCGGATCGTGGACGGCGACCCCGCGCCGGGCCCGCTGGTGTCGCTGCCGTGGGGCGCCCATCGGGCCTTCGCCTGGAACGGCGGCCGGGTGGTGCTCGACCCGGCGACCAAGCTGTTCCGGCGCCGGGTGCTCTGGGACG
>NZ_JBSFGJ010000031.1:0-44033 GCF_053596515.1 Nonomuraea sp. NPDC001684 | reverse complement strand
GGTGCGCGGCCGGGCCGCGCCCAAGGGGGTGGTCAGGCCGCGGGCGTTCTGGCGGGAGCTCGGGGAGACCGTCGAGGTGCCGCCCGCCCGGTACGACTTCCGCGTCGGCGTGCCGGACGCGCGGCTGTTCCCGATGGAGACCTGGCGCAGGCTGGTGGCCAGGGAACTGCGGGTAGGGCTGGCGACGTACGAGCCTTCGTCCGGCTATAAGCCTCTACGTGAGGCTATTTCGCGTCATATCGGGATCAGTCGGTCGGTGCACGCGGGGCCCGACGACGTCCTGATCACCAACGGCGCTCAGCAGGCCCTCGATCTCATCGGCCGCGTCCTCATCGAGCCCGGCACGACCGTCGCCGTCGAGGAGCCCGGCTACCCGCCCGCCCGCCGGCTGTTCAGCTCGCTCGGCGCCCGCGTGATCGGCGTGCCCGTGGACGCCGAGGGCCTGGACGTGGCGGCCATCCCCCGCTCGGCGAGCCTGGTCTATGTCACGCCCTCACACCAGTTCCCGCTGGGCACGCCCATGTCGCTGGCCCGCCGCGCCGCCCTGCTCGCGTGGGCCGAACGCCGCGCCGCCGTGGTGATCGAGGACGACTACGACAGCGAGTTCCGCTTCGGCGAACGCCCGCTCGAACCCCTGCAGAGCCTCGACCGGTCGGGCCGGGTGATCTACGTGGGCTCGTTCTCGAAGACCCTGCTGCCCATGCTCAGGCTCGGCTTCCTCGTCGCCCCCGCCTCGCTCGGCCCGGCCCTGTGCGCCGCGCGGCAGCTGTCCGACTGGCACGGCGACATGCCCACGCAGGCCGCCCTGGCCCGTTTCATCGACGAGGGCCTGCTGGCCAGGCACATCAGGAAGGCGACCCGCGAGTACGCCGCCCGGCACGAGCTGGTCACCGCGGCGCTGGCCGGGGACGAGCGGCTGCGCCTGATCCCGTCCGCCGCGGGCCTGCACGTGTGCGCCCGCCTGGCCCCCGGCGTGTCCCTGGGCCCTGTGCCGGACCTGGCCGTCGAGCAGCTCGACGCCTACTGCGGCGAGACCCCGGCACAGCCGGGCCTGGTGCTCGGCTACGGCGCGATCGGGCCGCGCGACATCGGGCCCGGCCTGCGCCTGCTCACCGACAACCTCAGGACGGCCACGCCCGGTCAGTAGTTGCGCCGGCTCCAGAACCGCCGCGCCCGGTCCCCCGTCAGCTCCGGATCGTCCGGCGGCGAGGGCTGCTGCACGATGACGACGGTCGTCTTGGCGTGCCGGGCGCAGTACATGCTGGTGGAGGGCAGCAGGATCCTGCTCAGCAGCCGCCGCCGCCCCCGGCCGAGCACCAGCAGGTCGCCCTCGCGGGCCAGATCGACGAGGTGGTAGCCGGGGTCGCCGACCTTGCTGAGCGTCGCTACGCGCAGGTCGTCGGGCACGCCCCCGGCGACGTCCTCGAACACGCCCGCGATCACCTCCGCGCAGCGGGACTCCTCGCCCTGCCGGATCGCGTGCTGCACGGGCAGCGCCTCGGGAAAGGGATGGACGGGCGCACGACTGACGTGAACGGCCACCAGAGCCATCCGGTGCAGCCTGGCCGCGCCGATGGCCCAGGCGAGTGCCCAACGCGAGGCCGGGGACTCGTCCACCCCCACGATCAGCCTCACACCGCCAGGCAGATCCTGTTCCACGGTGCCTCCTGGAAATGAAGTACGACCATAGTGCGCCAACCGGCCAGTTACCGGGAGGTGGCACTTTGCGAACTCTGGAGTCCCCCGCGAGCCCGGGCGTAGCATGCGGGGGTGGAACGAGGGTGGGTGCAACCCCGTCCCGCCCTCGACCGGCGGCTCGACGGGGCGCTTACGCACAGGCTCACCACGCTCGTGGCCTCTACAGGCTACGGGAAGTCGATCGCGCTCGCCGGTTGGAGCCACGCCGTGGGCGGCGTCCTGCACCTGCTCGGGCCCGCCGACCGCGACCTGCCGACGCTGGCGGGCTCGGTGGCGTCGGCGCTGGCCGAGGCCGTCCCGGGGTTGCCCGCCGACCTGCTGGCCGCGGCCGGGGCGCCGCTCGGGCCCGACGCCGACGAGCTGTCCAGGGCCGCCGCGCTGGCGGGCGCGCTGGCCGAGGCGCTGGCCCGGCGGCTGACGAGGGGGCTGGCGCTGGTCTTCGACGGCGTCGACGCGATCATCGGCGCGCCCGGCTCGGTGCGTTACGTCGAGACGCTGGTCCGCGCCGCGCCCCGGCACCTGCACCTGGTCACCGCCTCGCGGGCGCCGCTGTCGTTCCCGACGGCCCGGCTGCGCCAGGACCACGAGGTGCTCGACCTCGACGCCACCGACCTCGCGCTCACCGCGTCCGAGACCGGCGCCTGGGCCAGGGAACGGCTGGGCGAGCAGGGGGCGGGCATCGCCGCCAGGTTGCACGAGGCGTGCGCGGGCTGGCCGGCCGCCGTCCAGGCCGCCCTCGACGCGCTGGCCCGCGAGGAGCCGGCGAGCTGGCCGCGTACCGCGGCGAGCCTGGCCGCCAACTCGGCCACGCTCGAACACCTGACGCTCGCCGCGTTCAAGGACCTGCCGGCGGGCATGCGGGAGCTGCTGCGCGCGGCGACCGTCCTGCCGGTGCTGACGTCCGGCCTGGCCGCCACGCTCGGCGCGCCGCCCGACACGCTCGCGGCGCTGACCAGCCGCGGCCTGTTCATCGAGGCCGACCAGGACGGCCACCGGCTGACCTCGACCAGCAGGCACGTCCTGGCCAGGCACGCCCCGCTCGACCGGCACGAGGCCCACGACGTGGCCGCCGTCGCCGCCCGCTGGTACGTCGAGCACGACCAGCCCGAGCTGGCCCTGCGCGCCGCCGTCGCGACCGCCCACCCCGACCTCGCCGCGTCGCTGCTCAACTCCCACGGCCCCCGCCTGGCCGAGCGCGGCGACGTGATCGCGGCCCTCGACCTGCTGCCCGAGCAGGCCAGAGGGTCGCCGCCGATGCTCAGGCTGGCCGGCATCGCCGAGCAGAACCGCGGCCACTGGACCCGCGCCCGCGACCTGCTGGCCCGCGTCGCCGACGGCCCCGCCTTCGACGCGTTCGTGGCCAGGCGCCTCGGCTTCATCGACCACCTGCGCGGCGACCTCGACGCCGCCATGACCATGTACGCCAAGGGCCACGCCTACGGCTCGCCGCCCGCCGACGCCGCCATGTGCGCCGCCTCCATGGCCTCGGTGCTGTGGCTGAAGGGCGACCGGGCGGGCTGCGCCGAGCTGGCCGACCGGGCGCTGGAGCAGGCCGGCGGTCTCGGCGACCCCGGCGCGCTGGCGATGGCCAACACAGTGCTGGCCATGCTCGCCGCCCTCGACGGCGACCGCCGCGCCAACGACGCCTACTACCTGCGCGCCCTGGAGTACGCCGAACGCGCCGGCGACGTCGTCCAGCTCATCAGGATCCGGGCCAACCGGGCCTCCCGTCATCTGGACGAGGGCGCCTACGCCGAGGCGCTGGCCGAGACGGAGGCCGCGAGCAGGCTGTGCGACCTGGTGTCGTTCGCGCCGTACGCCGCGCTCAACGTGGCCAACCGGGCCAAGGCGCTGGTCGGGCTCGGCCGGCTGGAGGAGTCGGCGATCGACGCCGCCGACGCGGTGGCCAGGTGGGAGGCGATGGGGTCGCGGCTGGTCAGCGTCGGGCTGGTCCGGCTGGGCGAGATCCACGCGCTGCGCGGCGACCGCGGGCAGGCGGCCGCCGTCTACCGCCGGGTGATCGCCGAGACCGAGCCGCTGGGCGAGGTGCAGACCCGCTCCAACGCGCTCAACGCGCTGGCCGAGCTGCTGGCCGAGGACGATCCCGAGGAGGCGGCCCAGGTGGCCCAGCAGGCGCTGGCGTACGCCGGCGGCATCGCCGGGGTCTCCGCGCGGGTGGCCGCGGCGCACGTGGCCCTGGCCGCCGGCCGTCGTGACGAGGCAGCCCGGCTGGTCGGCGAGACCGAGCCGATCGCCGTGGAACGCAGGGACCACGCGGCCCAGGCCGTGCTGCACGAGCTGCGCGCCCGGCTCGACGGCGATCCCGCGCAGGCCGACGAGGCGGTGCGCGGGTGGGCGGCGCTCGGCGACCCGATCGGACGGGCCAGGGCCGAGCTGGTGCGGGCGGCCCTGTCCGACCCGGTGAGCGGGGGCGAGGTGGCCGTACGGGTGCGCGAGCGGATGCACGCGATCGGCTGCCGGGCGCTGGACGACCGGATCGACGAGCTGATCGCCCGCGCGGCGCCCGCGCCGGGGGCGGCGGTGGTGATCGAGACCATGGGAACGTTCCGGGTGCTGCGCGGCGCGGCGCCGGTACCGCGTACGGCCTGGCAGTCGCGCAAGGCCCGCGACCTGCTGAAGATCCTGGTCAGCCGCCGGGGCGGCGCGATCAGCAGGGAACGGCTGGTGGAGATCCTGTGGCCCGAGCAGCGCGACGACGCGGTCGGGCTGCGGCGGCTCAACGTCATGGTCTCCACGCTGCGCGCGGTGCTCGACCCGGCCCACGAACGGCCCGCCGACGACGTCGTGGTCTCCGAGGAGGGCGCGCTGCGCCTGGATCTGGCGCACGCCGACGTCGACGTCGAGCGCTTCCTCGACCTGACCGCCGGAGCCGTACGGCTGGAGCAGGCCGGCCGCGCCGCCGAGGCGCTGGAGCGGTGGACGGCGGCCGAGAGCGCGTACGGCGGCGAGTTCTGCGAGGAGGACCCCTACGCCGACTGGGCGGTGGGCCTGCGCGAACAGGCACGGCTGGCCTACGTGCAGGCGGCCGCCCGGCTGGCCGCGGCGCGCACCCGCGAGCGGCGCTACGACGAGGCCGCCCGCTACTGGCTGCGCCTGCTGGAGCGCGACGGCTACGACGAACGCGCCCACCTGGGCCTGGTGCGCGTGCTCGACCTGGCGGGCCGGCGCGGCGACGCCCGCAGGCGCTACCACCTCTACGCCGAGCGCATGCGGGAGCTGGAGGTCGAGCCCGCGCCCTACCCCACCTGAACCAGACCTGAACCGTCCGGGGCGATGGTGATCAGATGAGGACGGTCATCGTACGGCTGGTCGAGCCCGAGCAATCCGGCGGCCAGCTCCGCGGGCTGCTCGAAGAGGTGGGGGGCGAGCCGGTGCCGTTCAGCGGCGCCGACGCCGTGATCACCCTGTTGCTGAACGCGGCCGGCCTGAACCGCGATCCCGCCTGAACCTCGCGCGAACCTCGGCTCGCCACCATCTGTGGTGAGAGGAGGCACGATGAGCGAGCAACTGGGGAGTGGATGGCCGTTCGTCGGGCGAGGGGGATCGATCGCGACCGTGCGCGCGGCGCTGCGGTCGGGAGCGGGCGCGATGATCGCCGGTGAGGCGGGCGTCGGCAAGAGCAGGCTGGCCGCGCAGGCGCTGGCCGGTCTCGACGGGTACGAGGTCGTGCGCGTGCTGGGCACGGAGACCGCGTCGATGATCCCGTTCGGGGCGTTCGCCCATGTGTTGACGGGGCCGCCGCGGGGCGGCGAGAACCTGCTGCGCTGGGCCGCGCGTCACCTGCGCAGGGGAGAGGGAGAACTGCTGGTGAGCGTGGACGACGCCCACCGGCTGGACGCGGCGTCGGCGGCGCTGGTGCACTACCTGGCCGCGGGTGGGGAGGCCAGGGTGCTGGTCACGGTGCGTACGGGCGGCCCGCTGCCCGCGCCGGTGGCCGCGCTGTGGAAGGACGAGCTGCTGACCAGGGTCGAGCTGCCGCCGCTCGGCCGCGACGAGGTCGGCCAGGTGCTGGCGGGCGCGCTCGGCGGCGAGGTGGCGGAGGGGACCGTCCGGCATCTGGCGGCCGTCACCGGCGGGAACGTGCTCTACCTGCGCGAGGTCGTCCATGCCGGGCGCACGTCCGGCTGCCTGGCCGAGAGCGGCGGCGAGTGGCGCTGGCGGGGCGAGCTGTCGATGACCACCCGGCTGCGCGAGCTGGTCGGCGCCCGGATCGGCCACCTGGACCAGGACGAGCGGGAGGTGCTGGAGCTGGTGGCGTACGGCGAGCCGGTGGGCGCGGAGCTGCTGGTCGCGCTGACCTCGCCGCGCGCGGTGGAGCGGGTCGAGGCCCGCGGCCTGGTCACGGTCGCCGGCGACGGCAGGCGCGAGCAGGTACGCCTCGGCCACCCCCTGTACGGCGAGGTGGTCCGCGGCGACTGCGGCACCCTGCGGGCCAGGCGGCGGCTGCGGACGCTGGCCGAGGCCCTGGAGGCCGGCGGCCTGCGACGGCGCGAGGACGAGCTGCGCGCGGCCGTCTGGCGGCTGGACAGCGGGTCGGCCGCCGCGCCGGAGCTGTTGTTGTCGGCCGCGGGCCTGGCCTGGGCCAGGCGTGACCCCAGGCTGGCCGCCCGGCTGGCCAGGGCCGCGATCGAGGCGGGCGCGGGCGTGGCGGCGGTCGCGCTGCTCGGCCAGGTGCTGATGGTGCTGGGCGACCAGGACGCGGCGCTGGCGGCGCTGCGGCAGGCGGCCAGGAACGCCGTCACCGAGGGCGAGCGCGCCCAGCACGCCTTCAGCCTGGGCATGAACCTCGCCTGGGCGGGCGCGGACGCCGAGGCGTGCCGGGTGCTCGACCTGGCCGCCGGGTCGCTGACCGAGCCGGCCTGGCGGCAGGAGGCGCACGTCTACCGGGGCGTCGCCGACTTCTTCGCCGGCCGGCTGGCCGGGGCCGCGGACGCCCTGGCGCGGGCGCGCGCGTGCGGGCCGGCGACCGTGCGCGGCGCGGCGCACGCGGCCGCGCTGGAGTCCTGGACCGACGCCTACTCCGGGCGTACGGAGAGCGCGCTCGCCGTGGCCGGACGGGCCCTCGCGGGCCGGGACGACTGGGACGACGACGCCCCGCACGCACTGCCGGCGCTGCTGGACGCGCGCTGCGCCGCCCAGGTGTTCTCCGGCCGCCTGGACGCGGCGGCGCGGACGGCCGCGGAGGCCATGGAACCGGCGGCGGCCGAGCTGTCGGTGTCGGGGTTCGGGGCGTACCGGGCGATGGTCGGCAGGCTGCGCGGCGACGCGGCCGGCGCGGCCCGCTGGGCCAGGCAGGACGCGGCCCGGCTGCCGCCCGGGACGCCGTACCGGGGGCGCTGCCTGGCCGAGCTGGCCCACGCGCGGGCGCTGCTGGGGGAGACGGCGGCGGCGCGGTCCGCGCTGGCCGAGGCCGAGGGGCCGGCCTCGCGGTGGGCGTTCACCCGGCAGCCGCTGTTGCAGGCCGCGGTCTGGGTGACGGCCTCGGCGGGCGACCTGGACCAGGCGGTGAGCCTGTGCCTGACGGCCGCCGGGCTGGCCGAGCGGCACGAGCAGTCCGGGTACCTGATGTTCGCGCTGCACGACCTGGTGCGGCTGGGCGCGCCCGCCCTGGCGGCCCGGCGGCTGGCCGCGCTCGCCGAACGGGTGGACGGGCCGCTGGCCGGACTGTTCGCCCGGCACGCGCGGGCCGCGGGCGACCCCGCCGAGCTGCGGGACGTCGCCGCCGAGTTCGAACGGCTCGGCCTGATCCTGTACGCCGCCGAGGCCCTCGCCCAGGAGTCGGCGGCCCACCGCCGGGACGGCCGCGGCACGCTGGCCAGAGGGGCGCAGACCAGGGCGTGGGCGCTGGCCAGGCGGTGCCCGGGGGTCTCGACGCCGGCGCTGGTCGAGCTGGCCACGCCGGAGCTCACGCCGCGCCAGCGGGAGATCGTCAAGCTGGCGGCGGCCGGGCTGACGAACCGGCAGATCGCCGACCGGCTGACGCTGTCCACCCGTACGGCGGCCAACCATCTCCAGGCGGCCTACGAGAAGCTGGGGGTCAACGACCGCACGCAGGTGGGCCGCCTGCTCGCGGCGCTCTAGACAAGGCTCAAGAGGCCCGAGTACAGGGTCTGGCGGTCGTCGTCCGTCATGGCCCGGTACGGGTCGGCGGCCCGCCGGTTCGTCTCGGCCTCGATCGCGGCCCGGACGGGACCGTCCTTCAGCGCGACGATCCCGTCTGCGGTCAGCCCGGCCGCCCGCCAGGACTCGGCGTGCGCGTCGGCCCGGTGGTAGCGCAGCGCGGCGAGCCGGTTGAACAGCAGCAGGCCGTCGGGGGCGGCGTCCGGCTCGTACGGCGGCGCCATCACCTCCAGGGCGCCGCCCGGCACGCGTACGGCCCGGTCGAGCACCCCGCCCACCGCCACGGCGAGACCGGCCACGTCGTGGCCCGCCCAGACGCGGCCGGCCGCCTCGGCGTGCGCGGCGTACAGGCCGTCCACGAACGCCCGTCCCTCGGAGGTGAGCCGCAACGCCCCGGCGGCGTCCCGTTCGAGCGCGCCCTCGCGCAGATGGACGCCGACGCCTTCGGCGACGTCGCCGTACCGGTGGACGGCGGCGAGCGCGGCCGCGGTCACCGGGCGCAGGGGGAGCACGAAGCGCAGGTCGTTGAGGAGGCCGCTGGTCAGGCCGGAGCGCTCGGTCAGGTCCAGGACGGCTCTGCGGGCGGCGGCGTGCACGTCGACGTGGGCCGCGTCGATGACGGGGGCGATCGCTGCGGCAAACTCCCCCAACCCCTGAAATTTCGGCATTGAGCGTCATTATGGCGCTCAATCCGTAGCTCATCAGCAGGAAACCGTAATCGCCTGGCTCCAGGGTGAGGTCAACCGTCCGGCGTCCGCCGGTGTTCTTCCACCGCCCGGTTCCTCCCTCCCCTGGAGTCCCTGATGTCCCTCCGTCCTCGCTGGGCGGCCCTGCCCGTGGTGCTGGTCGCGGTGTTCATGACCACGCTCGACTTCTTCGTCGCGAACGTGGCCGTGCCCTCGATCCGCGCCGACCTGGGAGCGGGCGACGCGGCGAGCCAGTTCGTGGTCGCCGGGTACGGGCTGGCGTACGCGGCGGGCCTGATCGTCTCGGGGCGGCTCGGCGACCTGTACGGGCCGCGCCGGCTCTTCGCCGCCGGGCTGGCCCTGTTCACGCTCGCCTCGGCGGCCTGCGGCGGCGCGCCGGACGCCGCCGCGCTGGTGCTCGCCCGGGTGGCGCAGGGCGTCGCGGCGGCGCTGCTCGCGCCGCAGGTCCTGACGCTGATCGGGACGCTGTTCCCGGGCGCGGGCCGGGCCAGGGCGTTCGGCTGGTACGGCACGGTGGTGGGCCTGGCCGGGATGAGCGGCCAGGTCGTGGGCGGGCTGGTGGTGGCGGCCGATCCCCTCGGGCTCGGCTGGCGGGCGTGCTTCCTGGTCAACGTGCCGATCGGACTGGCCGCGCTGGCGCTGACCGGGCGGCTGGTCCCCCGCGTCGCCGGGGCCGGGTCGCGTGCGGGGCTCGACCTGCCGGGGGCGGCGCTGGTCGCGGCGGGGCTGGCAGGCGTCGTGCTGCCGCTGGTCCAGGGCCGCGAGGAGGGCTGGCCGCAGTGGACGTGGCCGTGCCTGGGCGGCGCGGCGCTCATGCTGGCGGCGTTCGTCCGGCGGCAGCGGCGGCTGGCGGCGACCGGCCGGGAACCGCTGCTGGACCTGGCGGTGTTCGGCGAGAAGGGGTTCACGTCCGGGCTGGCGGCGGTCGCGCTGCTGTTCGGCACGTCCGCGGGCCTGTCGTTCGTGCTCGCCCTCCACCTCCAGGACGGCCTCGGCCTCGGTCCCCTGGCCGCCGGGGCGGTGTGCACGGCGCTGAACGCGGGCTTCTTCCTGGCCTCGCCGCGCGCGGCCCGGGTGCCGCGCCCGGCCGGCCCGCTGGCGCTGCTGCTCGGGCTCGGGCTGCTCCTCCAGGCGGGGGAGTCGCCGTACCTGGTGGCGGGCGCGCTGCTGGTGGTGGGCGCGGGGATGGGGCTGGTCATGTCGCCGCTGCTGTCGTCGGTCCTCGCGTCCGTACGCCGGGAGCGGGCGGGCGCGGCGGCCGGGGTGCTGGGGACCGTCCAGGAGACCGGCGGCGTGCTCGGCGGCACGATCACCGGCGCGGTCTTCTTCGGCTCCCTGGACGCCGGCTGGCCCGCGGCCACCAGGGCGGCCCTGCTCGTGCTCATCGTGGGCGCGCTGGGCGTGCTGGCCCACTCGGTACGCCGCCCGCGCCGCCCCCGCCGCCCCGAGCCGTGCCCGGCGATGTCCCTGGAGCCGAACCGCTGATCGCGGGGCCCGTCCAGGCCGTCAGCCGTACCGGCCGGCCGTGGGCGGGCGCAGGGCGGCGGCCAGGTCGCCGGCCAGGCGCGGCAGCTCGTCGGGCCGCAGCGTGGAGACCGTCAGCCGCAGCGCGGGCGGCGTGCGGACGCGGTTGCGGGCGCCGGGCGCGGCCGCCCAGCCGAGGGCCAGCAGCCGGGTGACGGCGGTGGTCTCGTCGGCGACCGGGACCCAGACGTTGAGCCCGCTGCGGCCGTGCGCCCGCAGGCCACGCGCGGCCAGCGCGTCGATCAGGCCGTCCCGCCGCCCGGCGTACGCGGCGGCCACGGCCGCGGTGTCCACAGCCTGTGCACGCCACAGGTGGGCGACCGCGCGCTGCAGCAGATGGCTGACCCAGCCGGCGGCCAGCCGCTGCCGCCCGCGCAGCCGGTCGAGCGTGACGGGATCGCCGGTGACCAGCGCCAGCCGCAGGTCGGGGCCGAACGCCTTGGCCGTCGAGCGGGTGAGCAGCCAGCGGGTGGTCACGCCGGCCAGGGGATGGAGGGGGAGGTCCACCAGGCTCGCGCCGTGGTCGTCCTCGATCAGCACCACGTCGGGACGGGTGGCGAGCAGGGCACGCAGGTCCGCGGCCCGCCGGGCGGTGACGGCCGCGCCGGTGGGGTTCTGGGCGCGGGCGGTGATCACCACCGCTCGTACGCCCGCCCGCAACGCCCGGTCGAGCTCGTCCGGCAGCGGGCCCTCGTCGTCCAGCCGCATCGGGACCGGCCGCAGGCCCAGGGCGGCGACCAGGTCGAGCAGGGCAGTCCAGCCGGGGTCCTCGACGCCGATCGCGTCGCCGGGACGAAGGTGGGCGTTCAGGACGCGTTCCACCGCGTCGAGGGTGCCGGAGGTGATCGCCAGCGGCGCGGCGGGCACGCCGTCCGCGCGCAGACGGGCGGCGGCCAGCGAGAGCAGCTCCTCGTCGTCGCCCGTGCCGTACATGGCCGGACGCTGCTCGTGCGCCCTGGCGGCGGCGGCGAGCGCCTCGTGCAGCGGCGGCAGCAGGGCCGGATCGGGGTTGCCGTGCGACAGGTCGCGCACGCCCGGCGGCACCTCGATGCGGATCTCCTCGCGGGTCGTGGTGGCCGGGCGCGGCCGGACCCGCGTGCCGCGCCGGCCCGCCGTCTCGACGATCCCGCGCTCCCGCAGCAGCCGGTACGCGGCCGCGGCGGTGTTCGGGCTGACCTCGGCCGTGGCGGCCACCTCGCGCACGGGCGGCAGGTGCGTCCCGGGAGGCAGCAGGCCCGCGGACACGGCAGCCTCGACGCCCGCCGCGATCTCGCTGGCCGTCCCACCGACGATCCTGTATGTTTCTGACACAAAGTACATTATGTACTAATACAAAGCTGGGCGGGAGGGTTTCACGTGCTCATTCATCCCTGGGACGCGGCACGGGACGACGACGAGTGGCACACCTGGCTGGCCACCCGCGACTTCGGCCAGCTGGCCGCGAACGCCCCCGACGGCGGCCCGCCCGTCGTCGTCCCCACCCACTTCCTCTTCGACGCCGCCGCCGGGGAGGTGCTGCTCCACCTGGCCAGGCCCAACCCGGTGTGGGCGGCGATCGAACGTGATCCGGCGGTCCTGCTGAGCGTGCACGACGACTACGCCTACATCCCCGGCGGGTGGCGGACAGGCGACCCCGAGACCGGCGTGCCCACCAGCTATTACGCCTCCGTCCAGCTCACCTGCCGGGCCGAGGTGGTGGACGACCCCGAGGGCAAGGCCGAGATCCTGCGCCGCCAGCTCGCCCACTTCCAGCCCGACGGCGCGCACGGCGTCGTGGCGGCCGGCGAGGGGCCCTACCACCGGCAGCTGCCCGGCCTGCGCGGGCTGCGGCTGGCGGTGGTGGAGGCGCGCGCCAAGTTCAAGTACGACGGCCGCCATCCCGTCGAGGTCCGCGAGCGCGTCGCCGGGCTGCTGGCCGAGCGCGGCCTGCCGGGCGACGCCGGGGCCAGGGAGCAGCAGCTCAGGCGGATGGCCGACCGCTGAGGCAGGTGCGCAACATGCGGATGAGGGCCCGTTTCTCCCGGTGGGTGACGGTCAGCCCGTAGTGGTGTTTCACCGTGATCCAGGCCCGCGCGTACGTGCACCAGTACGACCTGCGCGGTGGCCGCCACGTCGCCGGGCTGCCGCCGGCCTTGTCCAGGTTGACCGACTCGCTGACGGCGATGAGCTCGGGCCTGGTGAGATCGTTGGCGAACGCCTGCCGCTGCTCGTCGGTCCAGGCGTTCGCGCCGGAGACCCAGGCGTTGGCCAGCGGCACGAGGTGGTCGACGTCGATCTGCTCCTCGCTGTGCAGGGTCAGGCCGTCGTACTCGCTGAACCAGGTGCCGTGGACGGCCTCGCAGTCGAGGTCCGTCGTCACGGACACGGCGTCACGCCGCAGGACGACCTCCCGCGTGTCGCACGCACCCTCCGCCTCGGTCCAGGACGGCATGAACCGCTCGTGCGAATACCCCCTCAGCGAACGCGCCTCGGCGACGACCAGCTCCCGCAACTCGCTCCGGGCCCGGACGACCGAGGTCGGCTCGGGCAGGACCAGGGGGAGCAGCAGCAGCGGCCACATGACGACGATCATGGATCCAGCATTAGCAGCCCACCCCTCGTTGCTCCTAGTATTTGACGACTCACACAGAGCGATGTCGATGGAGAGGGTCCCACATGCAGTCGCCGGACGGTCCGGGCCGGGAGCAGGTGCTCGACTGGGTCGAGCGGGTGGCGGACTTCGTCTCCGAGGAGTGGGGGCTGGCCCCGATCACCGGCCGCGTCCTGGGCTGGCTGATGGTCTGCGACCCACCCGCGCAGACGGCCTCCGACATCGCCGACGCCATCGGCGCGAGCCGCGCGTCCCTGACGACGACCATGCAGCTGCTGACGTCGATCAGGCTCGTCCACAAGCTGCGCAGGCCGGGGGAGCGCAACGTCTACTACCGCATCGAGGACGACGCCTGGTCGAAGGTCCTGCGCCAGAAACTGGCCGCGTTCACGGCCTTCGACGCGCTGGCCGAGGAGGGCCTGCGGCTCGGCTGGACGGACGAGACCCAGACCGCCCGCATCCGCTCCGCGCACGACTCCATCGCGGCCGTCGCCACCGCTCTCGACAGCCTGTGGAAAACCGACGCGCCTGTGGATAACTAGCCGTCGGCGTCCGGATACTGGAAGACGTCGTCCAGGGGCACCCGGAACACCCGGGCGATCTGAAAGGCCACCTCAAGAGAGGGTGAATAGCGGCCCTGCTCGATGGCGATGACGGTCTGCCGCGTGACGCCGACCCGCTGGGCCAGCTCGGCCTGCGTCATCTCCCCGTGCGCGAACCGCAGGGCCCTGATGGAGTTGGTCACCTTGGTCGGTTTGCCCATGCCTACAGGCCCCTCCGGTAGGCGAGCAGCCGCAGCGGGGTGGCCACCAGAGTGGACAGGACGAGCGCGGCGTAAATGGCGTTGGCGATCCAGAAATGGTCGGCTTCCGCCATGGTCAGGCCAAGGGGGACCACCATGGAGGCGGCGAGCACGACGCCTCCGACATGTTGGCCGGAACGGTTGATTTCCCTGTCTCGCACGTCGCTCTTGTGACTCTCGCTGGGCTTCACGATCTCGACCACGATACGGCCCACGATCGACAGGACGATGCTGATCCCGATCGCCCACACCATCGGCGCGACATAGGGGACGGCGCTGACCGGGCCGTCGCCGGCCCGGCTCAGGATGACGATGACGTAGGCCACGTAGGCGCCGGCCGTCGCCACGAGATAGACCCAGGCGCCCTTTTCCTCGTACGACATCACAAGCACGGAAGGTAAAACAATCCAGACATCATGTCAATGATTTCCGACTTGTCCACTACTGTGGACAACCATCCCCAACCTGTGGATAACTTCGCGCCCTCTGCGCGGGGAAACAGCCTGCACCGGGCGGGCCCGTCCACCATGCTTGCACCTGTCCCAGGACAGGAGGCAACCGTGCGCTACTTCCTTGAGGTGCCCCTCGACGACGGCGGCACCGTGCTCGTGGAGGTCAACGAGCGGCCCGGCGACGAGCCGCTTCCCGCCGGACGGACCCGCGCGGCCGTCGAACGCATGCCGGAGGCGCTGGGCGCGGGCCTCCAGCGCGTCCAGACCTTCGCCACCGACGTCCTGCGCCGCATGCGGTCATGCCCCGAGCCGCCGGATGTGGTCGCGGTCGAGTTCGGGATGAAGCTGACCGCCAAGGCCGGCGTGGTCGTCGCCGAATCGACGGGGGAGGCCCACCTCAAGGTCACCGTGGAATGGCGGAAACCGGAAGGCGGCTGACCCGGCTTTCCGCCAAGGCGTGACCAGGTCACGCCTTGATGGCCGTGCCCTGCGCCGAGACCAGCCGCCAGCCTGCGTCGGGGCCGACGGCGTACACGTGCGTGTACCGGCTGCCGGCGCTGAACGTGCTGCCATCGGGGTTCGTGAAGTTCATCCCCGTACGCCCCACGACGATCCCGACGTCCCCGATCACCCGCACGATGGCCTCGTCGGGGAACGAGTCGATCTTCGGGAACCGCAGGCTGCCCGACGTCACCAGGTCGAGCAGGACGTCCTTGCCGGCGACCGCGCCGTCCTCGACCCCCACCAGGACGAAGTCGTCCGCCAGCAGGTCCTTCAGGCGGTCGTGGTCGTTGGCCACCAGGGCGTCGAAGAAGCTCTGGTCCAGCTCGACCAGGGTGGTGCGGTGGGTGCTCACGGGGTCGTCCGTTCTCGTCGACGTGCGGGCAACGAGGGTAGACGTTGACGCCGGTGACAAGGTCAAACCGTCAGGCCGCGAACCGCTTCAGCAGCAGCTCCAGCCTGCGTTCGTGCTGCTCGGCCGGCAGTCGCTTGCCGCGCATGAGCGTGACCAGCCCGTGCAGGGCGGCCCAGTAGGTCTCGGTGAGCAGGCCCAGGTCCTCCCCCTCGCCGGCGTGCGGGCGCAGCCCCTCGACCAGCTCGCCGAAGGCCGCGTGCAGGGCCGCCGGAGCCTCCGGCGTGGCGAACGGCAGGTCGACGTTCTGGCTGAAGATGACGTCGTAGAGCGCCGGACGCCGCTCGGCGAACGCCGTGTAGGCCGCGCCGACGGCCGCGAGGGCGCTGCCGGCGTCCGGAGCCGCGGTACGGGCCGCGCGCAGCTCGTCCGCGAGGATCACGCACCCCTCCACGGCCACGGCCGCCATGATCGCGCCCTTGCCCTTGAAGTGGCTGTAGAGCACCGGCTGGCTGTACTCGATGCGCTCGGCCAGCCGCCGCGTCGTCACCGCCTCCCAGCCCTCGGCCTCGGCCAGCTCGCAGGCGGCCGTGATGATCAGCTTCTCGCGTTCCGCACGTTCGCGCTCCCGGCGCGCCTGTATCGACATGCTTGCGATCCTAGCACCGCTAGCGCTTCTGTCATCGTTCTGCTAGCGTCGTCCTCGTTCCTAGCAACGCTAGCTCCTGGAGACGGACATGCTCACTACCCTTGCCTACGGCCTCGCCATCGCCCTCAACCTGCTGGTCGTGTTCATCGGCGCGCGCTTCCTGTTCGTCCCGGTCGCCGCGGCCGCCGGTTACGGCGTCCCCGCCAAGCAGGACGGCGACCGCGCCTACCTGACCATCAAGGGGCTGCGCGACGGCACGTACGGGCTGCTCGGCCTGGCCCTGCTGGCCTTCGTCGGCGCCCAGGCCGAAGCCTGGTTCATGCTGATCGTCGCGCTGCTGCCTCTCGGCGACACCCTGATCGTGCTCCGCAACGGCGGCACCAAGGCGGTCGCCTTCGGCGTGCACTTCGCGACCGCCGTCGCCCTCCTCGTCAACGCCGCCCTGCTCTTCGCCGTGTGACCCGGCGATCCCGGAGCTACCCCGCCGTCGCCGTACGTACGTCCCGCTCGATCTCCCACCGGGACGTGCGCAGCGGCGAGCACCACATGACCACCGGACCGGCCAGCATCCCGGCCGAGAACACGACAAGCGTGCCGCGCATGCCGATCCCGCCGGCCAGCGCCCCGGCGAGGACCGCGCCGACCGGCGTGGCGGCCCAGGTGAGCCAGCGGGACGTGGCCGCCAGCCGCCCCTGCATCTCCTTGGGCGTCAGAAGCTGCCGCAGACTGCGCTGGGTGCTCTGGAAGACGAGCGTGACGATGATCATCAACGTCCACGAGACGCCCACCACCAGCTGCCCGGCCAGTCCCGGCCCCACCAGCCCGATCGACCCGCTGCACAACGGGTACGCGAAGGCGGCCCCGAGCAGCACGCGCGGCATGCCGTACCGCTCGGTGAGCGGCCCCGCGATCGCCCCGGCCGCCAGCCCGCCGGCCATGCTCACCCCGAACACCAGGCCGGTCGCCAGGCCCGACCAGCCGAGCTCCCGTACGACGTAGTTGACCTCCAGCGCGCTCAGCCCGGCGATGCAGAAGCTGACCGTGGCCATGTAGAGCACCAGCGGCCCGATCACACGATGGCGGACGACGTACCGCAGCCCCTCCGCGATCTGCTCGCGCAGCCGAGGGGCCCGCTCCTTCCGCTCCGGCCTGGCCTCCGGCGACCAGATCAACGCCAGCGCGAGCGCGCCCACCAGATAGGACAGCGCGTCGGCGAGCACCGCCTTGGCCGGCCCGAACAGCGAGATCAACACCCCGCCGATCGGCTGCCCCGCCATCCCCGCCACCGTGACCGTGCTGGTGAGCTTGGCATTCCCTTCCATCAACCGCTCAGGCCCGAGCAACGTCAGCGGGTACGTCTGGTAGGCGGGCGTGAAGAACACCTCACACGTCGCGACCACCAGCGCCACGGCGTAGAGCTGCCCGAGCGTGAGCCCTCCGGCCGCGGCCGCCAGGGGCACCGTCCCCATCGCGCACCCGGACACCAGGAACGCGACGATCATCACCGGCCGCTTGCGCCACCGATCGCTCAGGGCCCCCGCCGGCAACGACGCGAACAGCACCGGCAACCGCCGCGCCGCCGTCAGCAGCCCGAGCTCCACCGGCGAGGCGTCCAAGACGAGCCCCGCGACCAGGGGTAATGCCAGATAGGAGATCTCGTTCCCGAGCGAACTGGTGGTCTGGCTGCCCCACAGGAGCACGAAATCCCGCTGCCGCCACAACGACCCCGCCCTCGACATCCGCGACATTCTGCCACCGCGTGCCGGTGGTGAAGGCCGGTTCCGGTACTAGCTCGCCAACCACCCGAAGTCCGGCGCCGGGACGTCGAGGACCACCCCTTCACGGACGTGCCAGCATCGCGCCCGGCCGCGCTCGTCGGTGACCACGAAGATCCCCCGCGGACGGTCTCCGTCCTCGTCCACCGGCGGCAGGGCGGCCAGTCGCTCGACCTTGGCCCGGATCTCGTGCAGCGCGCCCTCTCTGACGTCGCCCCCGTAGAACAGGTAGAGCGTCCAGTTGAAGGACTTCGTCGGCCACGCCCAGCCGCCGGAGTAGGGGTCGTCGTCCGCGATGACGCGCTCGGCGTCCGGCTTCTGGGCGAATCCCAGCTCAAGCCACCCTCTGACCGAGACGAACATCCCCATGCACCCGATCCTACGAACGCCCTGCGGACCGCCCCAGCCTCATCGACCCGAATCTGGGGCCTTTCCTCATCAGCGCGATCACTGATCACCAGCGCGGCTTGCCAACTCTGGCGGCAGCTGCCAAATGAGAATCGCCCATTGGGCACCCTCGGGCGCCTCGACCTTGACGCTCCGGACAGCCGCGTCGTCGGGGATCATGCTGACGCGCACACCGCCAGGCTCGATGGAGCACTGATGAGGGAGCTGAGTTCTGCCTACGCGGACGATTATCGTCCCGCTCGCTCCAACGCAGTCCACCTCAAGGCGAAACGATGCTCTCATCTTGAGCTTCGTGGTCCAGCGGTCAGTCCGCCCCTGCTCATCGACATGATGAAGCAACACCTTGCCTTTGGCGCTTTTCGTAAGATCCGCGAGCGCGCGATTGACAGGGGGCGGATCGATCGAGAAGCGAGGCGGCGACTCCCCTTCCTGCCCTGAAAACGAAATTGCACAACCGGCCAGGAGCGACGAGACGACGGCAATGGCCGCAACGTATCTGCTCATATCACCCTCAGTTGATCAAGTCGCGCCAATGCTACGGCAGGTCCGCTCCGTAGCCTGCTGGGCGGTAATCAGGAATCCAACGTATTGCTATCGCCGACGGTTGCAATGCGTACGCGGACGGGGTGCCGTACACCTCAATCGACGGAACGAGGGGAAGCGATCATGGCCACCTCATATGGAGCGGCCGCGGCCATCCTGAACAGCGACAGCAGATGGATCGCCTACATCGACGCGGCCAACCTCTACTACGGGATCTGCGAGAGTGCGGGCCCCGACTACTGGCGTGTGGACGTCGTCAGAATGTGCAACCAGGTACTGAAGGCGTACAACGGCAAGCTGATCAGGGTGAAGTACTTCACCACCGCGCTGAGCGGCCAGGCCGGAGTGGATCAGAAGCAGTTCGAACAGGACACCATCCGCGTCTACGGCAAGCAGTTCCAGCCGTTCATGGGGAAGACCAAGTACGACGACAAGACCGGCAGCTTCAAGGAGAAGCAGGTCGACGTGCGGCTGGCGGCGCACTTGGTCGGTGACCTGTGCACCAAGGCGTGCGAGGCGGCGCTGGTGGTGAGCTCGGACTCCGACCTGGCCGCGGCGATCGGTGAGGCCAGGTACTACGCGCCGGGCAGGACCATTGTGGCGGCTCATCCCGACGGCGTGCCTTCCGGCGCCTACACAGACGTCGTCGACGAGGCCATCCCGATCGACGCCGGCATGTACAGGAACGCCGCACGCCTGGACGTGACGCTCACGAAGTACCGCAAGTAGGAGGCGAGCCCGCGCGCTCCCGCCGTTCCGCCCGAGACGAGCAGGCCCTCAGCCGGGTCAGTGGTCGTAGGGGATCGAGTGATGGGCCCGCCGGCGGATCGTTCGACCCGCCCATCATTCGACCTCGCCCAGCGCCGCCGCGCCCCCAGCCGATGTCAATGCGAATCGATCACTGGCACCTGGAGACTGACACTCGTGGCGGCACATTGATGGCAAACACTCAAAAGGCCGTCCCCCGATCTCCGGGAAACGGCCTCTGCATTGAGAAACTGTGGGGCTACCAGGACTTGAACCTGGGACCTCTTCCTTATCAGGGAAGCGCTCTAACCGTCTGAGCTATAGCCCCGCACACCGAACGGTATCGCATTCGCCTCTTGGAGGCGAACCAGTTGTTCGGACGAGAAAAGCTTACCGTGTCCGACGGGCTGCTCGTGCCGTACCAGCCACCCCGGTACGGCACGAGCCCCCGCCCGAACCTGCTATTCGGCCTCGCTGAACGTCACCTCAACGCCCCCGACCAGGTCGGAGGCGATGTTGTAGATGACCGCGCCCAGCGTGGACAGAGCGGTGATCAGCACCACGTTCACGGCGCCGATCAGCGCGGTGTACCCGAGGATGCGCACCGGCTCGAACCACGAGGCGATGTTGATCGGGATCGAGCTCTGTCCCTGCTCACCCTTGCCGAGCTGGTTGACCAGGTCGACGAGTGAGTCGAACACCCCCAGGGCCGACAGCACGCCGTACAGGACGGCCACTGCCACGAAGAGCACCACGAAGCAGACCAGGGACACCACGAAGCTGAACTTCATGGCCGACCACGGCTCGATGCGGCGCAACACCAGGTGTGCCTTGCGGGGCAGCCTGGACCCCGCGTTGTTCGACGACTTCTTCTTGGGCATCTCGACGGGCGGAGGTGCCTCACTGGTGAGCGACGGACGGAGGCGCACCGTCTCGTTGCCCTCCGCCTGCGGCTCGTCCTTGGAGCGGGGCTGAGCGGCGGCGCCCTTCGCGGGCGTCCTGTCCTGCTCGCCGTCGACCGAATTGAAGATTTCCGGCTCAGTGGACTTCTTCGGCTGCTGTCCGTTACCCGACGCCGCCTGGGCTCTGGCGGTGCCACCCTGGGCGCTCATGATTTACTCTCCTCCCCCGTCTTCCTCATTCTCCACCGGAGTCTCCATCGACTCCGCGTTCCGGGCGAGGGCAACCACGCTGTCGCCTTCGGCGAGGTTCATCAATCGCACTCCCATGGTCTGGCGGCCGGACTGCTTGATCTCGCCGGCACTCGTCCGGATCACCCCGCCGGCGGACGTGATCGCGAAGACCTCGTCCTCTGGGTTGACCATGACGGCTCCGACCAGCTTGCCACGGGAACTCACGATTTTCGCAGTCAGCACGCCCCTACCGCCACGTCCTTGAACTGGATACTGCTCCACTGGCGTCCGTTTTGCGTACCCAGCCTTCGTGGCGATAAGCACATCTTGACCGTCGGCGATCCGATTCATGGCGAGAAGTTCGTCTCCTTCGAGGAACCTCATGCCGATGACACCGCTGGTCGCGCGGCCCATGGGCCGCAGCGCCTCGTCGGAGGCGGTGAACCTGATCGACTGCGCGCCCTTGGAGACGAGCAGCAGATCGTCGGTCTCGGAGACCAGGCGGGCGCCGATGACCTCGTCGTCCTCGCGCAGGTTGATCGCGATCAGACCGCCCGACCTGGGGGAGTCGTACTCGGACAGGCGCGTCTTCTTGACCAGGCCGCTGCGCGTGGCGAGCACCAGGTAGGGGGCGACGTCGTAGTCGCGGAGGTCGAGAACTTCCATGACTGTTTCGTCGGGCTGCATGGCCAAAAGGTTCGCGAGATGCATGCCACGGGCGTCACGCCCGGCATCAGGCAGCTCGTACGCCTTGACCCGGTACACCCGGCCCTTGTTCGTGAAGAACAGCAGCCAGTGGTGCGTCGTGGTGACGAAGAAGTGGTCGACGATGTCGTCCTGGCGCAGCTGGGCGCCGCGCACGCCCTTGCCGCCCCGCTTCTGCGCCCGGTAGAGGTCGGTACGGGTGCGCTTGGCATAACCGCCGCGGGTGATCGTGACGACGATCTCCTCCTCGGCGATGAGGTCCTCGATCGACATGTCGCCGTCGTAGGCGATGATCTCGGTCTTGCGCTCGTCGCCGTAACGGTTGACGACCTCGGTCAGCTCGTCGCCGATGATCTCGCGCTGGCGGGCCTCGCTGGCCAGGATCGAGTTGTACTCGGCGATCTGGGCCATCAGGCCGTCGTACTCGTCCTGGATGGCCTGCCGCTCCAGGGCGGCCAGCTTGCGCAGCTGCATGTCCAGGATGGCCTGCGCCTGGATCTCGTCGATCTCCAGGAGCCCCATGAGGCCCTGCTGGGCGTGCGAGGCCGACTCCGAGGCCCGGATGAGGGCGATGACGTCGTCGAGCCGCTCAAGGGCCCTCAGCAGCCCGCGCAGGATGTGCGCGCGCTCCTCGGCCTTGCGCAGCAGGTAACGCGTCCGGCGGACGATGACCTCGACCTGGTGGGCCACGTAGTGGCGGATGAACTGGTCGAGCCGCAGCGTGCGCGGCACGCCGTCGACCAGCGCCAGCATGTTGGCGCCGAAGGTGTCCTGGAGCTGGGTGTGCTTGTAAAGGTTGTTGAGCACGACCTTGGCGACCGCGTCGCGCTTGAGCACGATCACCAGGCGCTGCCCGACCCGCGAGGAGCTCTCGTCGCGTACGTCGGCGATGCCCGAGAGCTTGCCCTCGCGCACCAGCTCGGCGATCTTCAACGCCAGGTTGTCCGGGTTGACCTGGTACGGCAGCTCGGTGACGACGAGCGCCTGCCGGCCCTTGTCCTCCTCGACCTCGACGACCGCGCGCATGGTGATCGAGCCGCGCCCGGTGCGGTACGCGTCCTCGATGCCCCGGCGTCCGACGATCAGCGCCTTGGTCGGGAAGTCGGGCCCCTTGACCAGCCTGATCGAGGCTTCCAGCAGCTCCTCGTCGTCGGCCTCGGGGTTCTCCAGGTACCACCGGACGGCGGCCGAGACCTCGCGCAGGTTGTGCGGCGGGATGTTGGTGGCCATGCCGACCGCGATGCCGCCCGAGCCGTTGACCAGCAGCTGCGGGAACCGCGCCGGCAGGACGTCGGGCTCCTGCGACTTGCCGTCGTAGTTCGGGCGGAAGTCGACGGTGTCCTTGTCGATGTCGCGCAGCATCTCCATGGCGATGGGCGCGAGCTTGCACTCGGTGTACCGCATCGCGGCCGCCGGGTCGTTGCCCGGCGAGCCGAAGTTGCCCTGCCCGTCGACCAGGGGATAGCGCAGCGACCACGGCTGGGCCAGGCGGACCAGCGCGTCGTAGATCGAGGTGTCGCCGTGGGGGTGGTAGGTGCCCATCACGTCGCCGACGACGCGGGCGCACTTGAAGTAGCCGCGGTCGGGACGGTAGCCACCGTCGTACATCGCGTAGAGCACCCGCCGGTGCACCGGCTTGAGACCGTCGCGCACGTCAGGCAGCGCCCTGGACACGATGACGGACATCGCGTAGTCCATGTAACTGCGCTGCATCTCGGACTGGATGTCCACCGGTTCGATGCGGTCAGCCGGGGGAGTGGTGTTCACGTCCGTCACAGGTTTAGGTCCTTCTTAAACGTCGAGGAAGCGAACGTCGCGCGCGTTGCGGATGATGAAGTCGCGCCGCGCCTCGACGTCCTCGCCCATGAGCACGCTGAACAGGTCGTCGGCCTGGGCCGCGTCGTCGAGCGTGACCAGGCGCAGCAGTCGCGTCGCCGGGTTCATGGTGGTCTCCCAGAGCTGGCCGGCGTTCATCTCGCCGAGGCCCTTGAACCGCTGGACGTTGTCCCGCGGGCGCGGGTCTGCCTTGCCCTGCGCGATGCCGTCGTTGATGACCGCGTCGCGCTCGGCGTCGGAGTAGGCGTAGGAGGCGTCCTCGCCCTTCCGGTCCCACTTGATCTTGTAGAGCGGCGGGCACGACAGGTAGACGTGCCCGGCCTCGATCAGCGGCCGCATGAACCTGAACAGCAGCGTCAGCAGCAGGGTGTTGATGTGCTGGCCGTCGACGTCGGCGTCGGCCATCAGGATCACCTTGTGGTAACGCAGCTTGGCGATGTCGAACTCGTCGTGCACGCCGGTGCCCAGGGCGGTGATGAGCGCCTGGACCTCGTTGTTCTTCAGGACCTTGTCGATCCGCGCCTTCTCGACGTTGAGGATCTTGCCGCGGATGGGCAGGATCGCCTGGAAGCGCGAGTCGCGGCCGCCCTTGGCCGAGCCGCCGGCCGAGTCGCCCTCGACGATGAACAGCTCGCACTTCTCCGGGTCGTTCCACTGGCAGTCGGCCAGCTTGCCGGGAAGGCCGCTGCCGGACTCCAGGAGCGACTTGCGCCGGGTCAGGTCGCGGGCCTGGCGGGCCGCCAGGCGGGCGCGGCTGGCCTGCAGCGACTTGTTGATGATGTCCTTGGCCTCGCCGGGGTTGCGCTCGAACCAGTCGCGCAGGTGGTCGTTGCAGGCCTTCTGCACGAACGACTTGGCCTCGGTGTTGCCCAGCTTGGTCTTGGTCTGGCCCTCGAACTGCGGGTCGGACAGCTTGACCGAGATGATCGCGGTCAGGCCCTCGCGGACGTCCTCGCCGGAGAGGTTGTCGTCCTTGCCCTCCTTGAGGAACTTCTGCTCGCGCGCGTAGCGGTTGACGATGGTCGTCAGCGCCGCGCGGAAGCCCTCCTCGTGGGTGCCGCCCTCAGCCGTGTTGATCATGTTGGCGAACGTGTAGACCGACTCCGAGTAGGAGTTGTTCCACTGCATGGCGATGTCGACCGCGATGCCGTCGCCCTCCTCCTCGAAGGAGACGATCGACGCGTGCGCCGCCTCCTTCTTGGCGTTGAGGTGCTTGACGAAGTCGGCCAGGCCGCCCTCGTAGTGGTATTCGACCGTGTGGGGCTCGCCGTTGACGTGGTCGGGCCGCTCGTCGGTGAACGTGATCGTCAGGCCCTTGTTGAGGAAGGCCGTCTCCTGGAACCGGCGCGAGAGCGTCTCGTAGTTCCAGGTGGTGGTCTCGAAGACGTCGGGATCGGGCCAGAACGTGATCGTCGTGCCGGTCTCGTCGGTCTCCTCGCCCTGGGCCAGCGGCGCGGTGGGCTTGGAGTGCTCGTAGCGCTGCCGCCAGTAGTGGCCGTTCTGCTTGACCTCGACGTCCATGGCGGTGGACAGCGCGTTGACGACGGCCGAGCCGACGCCGTGCAGGCCGCCGGAGACCGCGTAGGACTGGCTGTCGAACTTGCCGCCCGCGTGGAGCGTGGTCAGCACGACCTCGACGGCCGAGCGCTTCTCCACAGGGTGGATGCCCGTGGGGATGCCGCGGCCGTTGTCGACGACGCGCACGCCGCCGTCGGCCAGCAGCGAGATGTCGATCCTGGTGGCGAAACCGGCCAGCGCCTCGTCCACCGCGTTGTCCACGATCTCGTAGACGAGGTGGTGCAGGCCGCGCTCACCGGTGGAGCCGATATACATACCCGGGCGTTTGCGAACCGCCTCAAGTCCTTCGAGTACGGTGATTGAGCTAGCGTCGTAGGACAACTGCGAAATCCTCCTGCCGCGGACACGCGGCGGGGGAGGCCGTCAACTTCATGCTGCCCCTACCGTGCCCGTCACCGTCGTGAGTGCCCCGATGCGCGGTCACCCGGGGGAGTCGGCTTACTGCCGGGGTGACACGCAAGCGGACGTGTCCGGAATCCTTTTTCATTCTACCGCTTCCCGGAGCCCGTGGTGGCAATACACGCGCCTGTGATGCGCCCTAGCTCGATTTGCCCCCCACTCAAGCATCCCCCCTTCGGAAAGGGGGCTTATCGCGTCTGCGGCTGTCTGATCGCCCCCGGCGCCTAACCATAGGTGTCGCCGGGCCCTCTACTTCCGGTCACCCGCAAACCCCCTGTGGGCCGGGGCGCGTTCTGCGGCCCCCTGACCTTGACCTTTGTCACGGAACCGTCACCCAGCTCCTCGTTGAGCCTGCGGATGAGGGTGCGCGCGAGCAGCCTGACCTGCGTCGCCCAGGCCGTGGAATCGGCCGCGATGAGCACCTCGCCCTCGTCGAAGGACTCCGGCCGGGTGTGGGCGGCCAGGTCGGGGCCGACGATCTCCTTCCACCGGCCGAACACCGCGCCGACGGCCGCCGAGCGCTCCCAGCCGCGGTCGGCCAGCAGGTCGGCGATGGCCCGGCCGAAGAGCTGGGGATCGCCGGCCTCCCTGCGCGGGCCGGCCTTGCGCCTGGGCTCGCGGCGCGGGAGCTGGCCGCGCTTGGCCGCGTCGGCCTTCGCCTGCGCGAGCTTCTCCCTCGCCATGGCGGCCCCCCTGGCCGCCGCGTTGTGCTGCTCATCGGACACGGGTCACGCTCCCCTCAGCGACGTCGAAACGGGCCCCCGCCAGCTCCTTCGGCACGTCGTCGGGCACGGCGGCGGTGATCAGCACCTGTTCGGCCGGCGCGACGATCTCGGCCAGCCTGCGCCGGCGCTGGCTGTCGAGCTCGGCGAACACGTCGTCGAGGATCAGCACCGGGTCGCCGCCGTCGGCCCGCAGCAGGTCGTAGGCGGCCAGCCGCAGCGCCAGCGCGAACGACCACGACTCGCCGTGGCTGGCGTAGCCGCGGGCGGGCAGGTCGCCGAGGCCCAGGATCAGGTCGTCGCGGTGTGGGCCGACCAGGGTGACGCCCCGTTCCAGCTCGGCCTGGCGGACCTCCGTGAGCCGGTCGCGGAGCTGCTGTTCAAGGGTTTTCCCCAAGTCTGTGGATAACGTCTGCGCATCGGGAGATCCCCGCTCACCGGCGACTTCGTCCTCCGCGCCGTCCCCACCTGTGGACAACGTGCTGCGGTAGGCCAGCGTCGCGGGGGCGCTCGTGGGGGCCAGCGCGGCGTAGGCCCCGGCCACCAGCGGGCGCAGCGCCTCGATGAGCTCCAGCCGCGCCCGCAACAGCTCCGCGCCGTGCCTGGCGAGGTGGGCGTCCCACACCTCCAGCGTGCTCAGGACGTCGCCGGCGCCCGCGGCGGCGAACGCGGTGTCACTCTCGGCCCGCCGGCCGCTCCTGCTGCCTCTGCGGGCCTGCGCGGCCGTGCGCAGCAGGGCGCCGCGCTGCTTCAGCACCCGGTCGTAGTCGGCCCGGACCCCGGCGAACCTCGGGGCCCTGGCCACGAGCAGGTCGTCGAGGAAACGGCGGCGCTCCGACGGGTCGCCCTTGGACAGCGCCAGGTCCTCCGGCGCGAACAGCACCGTGCGCAGCAGCCCGATGACGTCGCGCGGCCTGGACACGGGGGAGCGGTTGAGCCGCGCCCGATTGGCCTTGCCCGGGTTGATCTCCAGCTCCACCAGCGCCCGCCGGTCGTCCCTGTGGACGGCGCAGCGCACGATGGCCCGCGCGGCCCCCTGCCGCACCAGCGGCGCGTCGTTGGCCACGCGGTGGCTGGAGTGCGTCGCGACATAGCCGAGGGCCTCGACCAGGTTGGTCTTGCCCTGGCCGTTGGGCCCGACGAGAGCCGTGACGCCCGGTTCCAGACCGAGCTCCACGGACGCGTAGGACCTGAAGTCGGTCAGCGAGAGGTGGGCGACATGCACCCCACGAAGGTTAGTCCGCCGCGGGGGCCGCCCGTGTCACCGGCTTGCCGTCCTGTGGAAAACCTCGGGCTTCCACGGCCGGCCTGTGGACCACCGGCCGGCCCGACCGGCCGGACCCCGGCTGGGCTGCTCAGCCGGGTTACTCGGCTTCGCGCGGCGGGGCCACGTCGGCGCCGGGCGAGTCGGCGCCCTTGCCGGTGCTGCCCTCGGTCGAGGTGATCGCGTGGCCGCCGAACTGGTTGCGCAGCGCGGCGACGACCTTCATCGCGGGGGAGTCGTCCTGGCGCGAGGCGAACCGCGCGTACAGGGCGGCGGTGATCACCGGCAGCGGCACGGCGTGGTCGACGGCCGCCTGGACCGTCCAGCGGCCCTCGCCGGAGTCCTGGGCGTAACCGCGGAGCTGGTCGAGGTGCTCGTCGTCGTCGAGCGCCCGCACCATCAGGTCGAGCAGCCAGGAGCGGATGACGGTGCCGGTGCGCCAGCTGCTGAAGGAGCCCCTGACGTCCTTGACGACGTCGGACGCCTCCAGAAGCTCCCAGCCCTCCGCGAACGCCTGCATCATGCCGTACTCGATGCCGTTGTGGACCATCTTCGCGAAGTGGCCGGCGCCGACGTCACCGGCGTGGACGAAGCCGTCCTCGCCCTCGGGCTTGAGCGTCTCGAAGATCGGCATGAGCCGGTCGACGTCGGCCTGCTCGCCGCCGCACATGAGGGCGTAGCCGTTCTGGAGCCCCCACACGCCGCCGCTCACGCCGCAGTCGACGAAGCCGATGCCCTTCTCGCGCAGCTCGGCGGCGTGCTTCTGGTCGTCCACATAGTGTGAATTGCCGCCGTCGACGACGATGTCGCCCTCGTCGAGCAGCTCGCCGAGCTCGTCGATCGTCTGCTGGGTGGGCTTGCCCGCGGGAACCATGACCCAGACCGCGCGCGGCGCGGACAGCCGTTCGACCAGCTCCTTCAGGCTGCCCACGTCGCTGATGCCGGGGTCGCGGTCGTAACCGACCACCTCCTGGCCGCCGCGGCGCAGCCGCTCGGCCATGTTGCCGCCCATCTTGCCCAGTCCCACCATGCCGATCTGCATGACGCTCCTCTACCCCCTTGTCAGGCTTCCATCATCCCCGATGACGGGATCAGCCCGACAGGCGGATGGGCATGATCAGGTAACGGTAGTCCGTACCTGCGCCTTCGTCCACAGGCTTGCCCCCTGTGAGGATGGCCGGTTTGGTCGAGGTCGTCATCTGCAGGCGCGCCACGTCGGAGTCGATCGCGCCGAGCCCCTCCAGCAGGAACTGGTGGTTGAAGGCGATGTTCATCTCCTCGCCCTCGTAATCCACAGGCAGTGCCTCGACGGCCTGCGCCTCGTCGCCGCTGCCGGCCTCCAGCACGACCTCGCCGCTCTTGAACGCCAGGCGTACGGGGGTGTTGCGCTCGGCGACCAGGGCCACGCGCTTGACCGCCTCGACGAACGGGCCTGTGGACAGGTCGGCGCGCGCGGAGAACTCCGTGGGCAGCAGCGAGCGGTACTTGGGGAACTCGGGGTCGAGCAGCCGCGTCGTGGTGCGCCGGCCCGCGCTGGAGAAGCCGATCATGCCCTCGCCGGTGCCGCCGGCCGAGCTGAGCGCGATCTCCACCTCGGCGCCGGTGGTGCCGAGGGCCTTGGCGGTGTCGGCGAGCGTCTTGCCGGGGATCATCGCGATCGCGGCGAAGTCGGGCTGGCCCGGCTGCCACTTGAGCTCGCGCACGGCGAGCCGGTAGCGGTCGGTGGCGGCGAGGGTGACGGTGTCGCCCTCGATCTCCATGCGCACGCCCGTGAGCATCGGCAGCGTGTCGTCCCGGCCCGCCGCGACGGCGACCTGGCTGACGGCGGAGGCGAACACGTCGCTGCCCACCCGCCCGGCGGCCGGCGGCATGGCCGGGAGCGAAGGGTAGTCCTCCACAGGCATGGTCAGCAGGGTGAACCGGGCGCTGCCGCACGTGACGACGGCCTTGGCGCCTTCCACCACGAAGTCCACAGGCTGTGCGGGAAGCGCGCGCGTGATCTCGGCGAGCAGCTTGCCCGAGACCAGGACGACGCCCGCCTCACCGGTGTGGAGTTCGAGCGTGACCTCGGCGGAGACCTCGTAGTCGAACCCCGACAGCTTGAGCTGCTGGCCCTCCGTCACCTCCAGGCGCATGCCGGCGAGCACGGGCACCGACGGGCGCGCCGGGAGACTGCGTGCCGTCCATGCCACCGCCTCAGCGAGGACGTCTCGCTCGATTCGGAACATCACGGTGATCAGCCTCCTGGGTTCGTCGTTGATTCAAGTGTTCACTCTCCCGCACCGCGGTTCGGGGAGAACCCCTCTATGGGTCTTTGATTTTCTTAGTAAGAGAGATAAGAGGTCATCACACTAGGGGCTGTGGGAACTGTGGACAACTGATGTCCTCGCAGCTCAGTGCCCCTGTTTTCATCCACCGAGGGTGTGGGTGACGCCTGGGGGAAACTTCGCCGCCTGGGGATGGAGATTCGTCGCCCACAGGCCGTCCCCAGATCATGGGGTGTTCATCCACCGGTTATCCACGAGGTTTCCACAGGTTGTCCACGGGGTAAGAGGGGGCCTTCTGGAGTCCCAGATCGACTGTTCACAGGCCGTCCACACGTTATCCACGAGTCATCCCCAGGTTCTCCTCAGGATGTCCCCAGATTCGTCCCCAGCCCTTGTGGGTGGATTTTTCCCGGCATTGGCGGTCGTACCGACGCGCCGATTTTGCGTTTCCGCTGGTCCACAGTGTTTTCCACAGGCTGTGTACGAGCATCAAGATCCACGCTTGCTCTGTTTGATACGCATTGTCAGCTCGTTGACCTGGTTGTACATCGACCTGCGCTCGGCGATGAGCGACCGGATCTTGCGCTCGGCGTGCATCACGGTGGTGTGGTCGCGACCGCCGAACTGCTGGCCGATCTTCGGCAGCGACAGCTCGGTCAGCTCGCGCGCCAGGTACATGGCGATCTGCCGGGCGTTGACGAGCGCGCGGCTGCGCGAGGTGCCGCACAGGTCTTCGATGCTGATGCCGAAGTAGTTGGCGGTCTCGGTCATGATGGCCGCGATCGTGATCTCGGTGTCGGACTCCGAGGTGATCAGGTCCTTCAGCACGACCTCGGCGAGCTGCAGGTCCACACCCTGCCTGTTGAGGCTGGCGAACGCGGTCACCCTGATCAGGGCGCCCTCCAGCTCGCGGATGTTGGTGGAGATCCGGCTCGCGATGTACTCCAGCACCTCGGGCGGCGCGGCCAGGCCCTCCTGGATGGCCTTCTTCCGCAGGATCGCGATGCGGGTCTCCAGCTCGGGCGGCTGGACGTCGGTGATCAGGCCCCACTCGAACCGGTTGCGCAGCCGGTCCTCCAGCGTGATGAGCTGCTTGGGCGCGCGGTCGCTGGAGATGACGATCTGCTTGTTGGCGTTGTGCAGGGTGTTGAAGGTGTGGAAGAACTCCTCCTGCGTCTGCTCCTTGCCCTCCAGGAACTGGATGTCGTCCACGAGCAGGATGTCGATCGCGCGGTAGCGGCCGCGGAAGCCGTCGGCCTTGTGGTCGCGGATGCTGTTGATGAAGTCGTTGGTGAACTCCTCCGAGCTCACGTATCTCACCCGGGCGCCGTCGTACAGGCTCTGCGCGTAATGCCCGATCGCGTGCAGCAGGTGGGTCTTCCCCAGGCCGGAGTCGCCGTAAATGAAGAGCGGGTTGTACGCCTTCGCGGGGGATTCGGCCACCGCCACGGCCGCGGCGTGCGCGAACCGGTTGCTGGCGCCGATGACGAATGTCTCAAATGTGTACTTCTGGTTGAGTCTGGCCGGCTCGCTGGGCTTGTTGCTCTTCGCTTCCCAGCGATTCGGCGCCGGCTCCGGCGCTTTCTCCACAGGCGGTGTGTACGGCTGCACCTGTTCAAAAGAGAACGAAGGCTGTGGATATTCGGTGGACGCCGGAGGCTGCTCGGGCTGTGGAGAATAGAACTGCGGGGGCTCGGATGCCTGGTAGTGCTGGGGTTGCACCGGCTGTGTGTAACGCGGCTGGCTATCCACACTCTGGGGATAAGGCACATTCACAGGCTGTTGATGGGCGTCCGGCAAAGGCTGTTCCGGAGCCGTGGTGTCGATCATCACGGCCAGCCGCATCGTCATCCCCAGTTCCTGGGACAGCGCGTGGGCCACCAGCGGGCGCAACTTGCCCTCGATGAGGTCCTTGAGGAAGTCGTTGGGGACGCCGAGCACGATCGTGTCGTCCGCGAGAGCGATCGGACGGACCATCGACAGCCAGGTGCGCTGCTGGATGGGCACGTTCTCGTTGAGGAAGTTGCCCAGGGCCCTCGCCCATACCGTGCCGAGGTCGACACCACTCATGGTGCGGCTCCCCTCCTTCCTCTCGCGGCCCCCCGCGATCGTTTATCCACATGACCGTGGTCGCCCCGAGCGGTCGGCGACCCCTTCGTCCACAGCGTGGCGGCAGGGCTTCGTACCCAGGTCCTCCACAGGAGATCCACAGGCTGTGCACGGTGTTTCCGGTGGTCCAGAAGGGCCGACAGTATCCATGTGCACAGCTGTGTTCAAGACGTTGTCCACAGCGTAGTGGCACCTGGATGCACAAACTGTGGACGTGGGCCCGGCGGTGGAAAAGTCGCCTGTGGATCAGTGGATAACCCGTTCAGTTTGACCTGGGACGCCGTTGGCCCGTAACGTACGACGGTCGGCTTGCCACGCGACGGCTATTTCGCGTGCCCTCGCTCCCACGGCAGGCCAGTCATGTGTGTATAAGCGCCCCTGGGCGCACCTTCAAGCCTGGAGCCCACCCGTGAGCAAGCGTACTTTCCAGCCGAACAACCGTCGTCGCGCGAAGACCCACGGCTTCCGGCTGCGGATGCGCACCCGGGCCGGTCGCGCCATCCTCGCCGCCCGTCGCCGTAAGGGCCGCGAGAAGCTGTCGGCCTGATCGACCCGCGCCCGAAGTCCGGCCCGTCGGTGTACCTCGCCGACGGGCGTTAGGCGTATACGGTGCTGTCCCGTCAATCCCGCATGCGACGCGGGGACGAGTTCGAAGCGGCGGTCCGACGCGGCAAACGCGCCGGACGCCCCACTTTGGTGGTGCATCTCAACCTTTCTGGGGAAGAGACACCTCTGGTTGGTTTCGTGGTGAGCAAGGCCGTTGGTGGCGCGGTGACCCGGAACAAGGTCAAACGACGGCTCCGACACCTGATGCGCGACCGTCTCGACCGGCTGCCGCGAGGTAGCCTGCTGGTGGTACGCGCCAATCCACCGGCCGCGTCCGCGTGCGTCGAGCAACTGGCCGCCGATCTCGACGCCGCGCTGGATCGTTTGCTCAGGCGGCGCGAGTCCTCGACGGGTGGACACAGATGACGGAGCAGCCGCAAGGGATGCCGGGCCTCGCCGCCCGGGCGCTGATCATCCCCATTCGGTTCTACCGGGCGTTCATCAGCCCGATGCTCGGTCCACGCTGCCGGTTCTACCCGTCGTGCAGCGCGTATGGGCTCGAGGCGATTGCCGTACATGGGGCATTGCGCGGCACATGGCTGACTGTCCGGCGCATCGGGCGGTGCCACCCATTCCATCCCGGAGGTATAGACCCGGTGCCCCCACGCCCGGTCCGGTCCCACGAAACGCAAGGGAGCTAGCTCGGTGGAGCTGTCCTGGCTCAATTGGCTGTACACGGCCGTCGCCCAAGTCATCACCTGGATCCACCAGGTCTACAGCACTTTCCTCGACCCCAACAGCGGGTTGACCTGGGCGCTGACCATCGTCACGCTGACCGTCTGCATGCGGATCCTCATCTTCCCGCTGTTCCTCAAGCAAATGCGGTCGTCGCGGAAGATGCAGGAGCTGGCACCGAAGGTCCAGGAGCTCCGCAAGCGCTACAAGAACGACAAGCAGCGCATGAACCAGGAGGTCATGGCGCTGTACCAGGGCGCGGGCGCCAACCCCCTCGGTGGCTGCCTCCCCGTCGTGGCGCAGTTCCCGATCTTCATCTCGATGTTCACCGTGCTGCGGGCCATCGCCGCCGACCAGGCCAAGTTCGGCATGTCGCAGGAGCTGGTCGACAGCGCCAAGCACGCGCTGATCATCAACGCTCCCCTGCCCGCCACGTTCTTCGAGGCCCCTGACATCGCCCAGAAGGTCGTCATCGGCTTCTTCGTGGCGATCAGCTCGCTCACCACGTTCCTCACCGTCCGGCAGAGCGTGACCCGCTCGATGGCGCAGATGCCGGACAACCCCATGGCGCAGCAGCAGAAGATCCTGATGTACATCTCGCCGCTGTTCGCCTTCTTCAGCCTCAACTTCCCGCTGGGCCTGATCCTCTACTGGGTCACCACCAACCTGTGGACGCTGGGCCAGCAGCACTGGTTCTACAGCCGGCACCCGATGCCGCAGTTCGACGCCAAGGGCAACGCCATCCCCGTGACGCCCAAGCCCGGCCTGGTGGCAAAGATGCGCAAGACCACTCCGGAAGAGGAGGCCCCTCCCGCCCCGCCGGAGCCTAAGATCATTAGGCAGCAGCCCAGCCGCCAGTCCCGCAGCAAGCGCACCGGCAGCAAGAAGTCTTGAACACGAAGGAGAGGCCGGCCATGACCGAGGCCGAGCAGGAGAAGGCTCCTGATCTCAACGCGCTTGAGCAGGAAGGCGAGATCGCTGCCGACTACGTCGAGGGCCTTCTCGACATCGTCGACATCGACGGCGACATCGACATGGACGTCGAGGGCGACCGCGCCATGGTCTCCGTCGTGGGGCTCAAGGGCAACGAGCTGGTCGGGCCCGCCGGCGAGGTCCTGGAGGCGCTGCAGGAGCTGACCCGGCTGGCCGTCCACCGGCAGACCGGGGAGCGGTCGCGGCTCATGCTCGACGTCGCCGGCTACCGCGAGCGGCGCCGGGCCGAGCTGAGCAAGCTCGGCACCGAGGTCGCCAACCAGGTCAAGGACAAGGGTGAGCCGAAGGCGCTGCACCCGATGACGCCGTTCGAGCGGAAGATCGTCCACGACGCGGTGGCGGCCGCCGGGCTGCGCAGCGAGTCCGAGGGTGAGGAGCCGCAGCGGTACGTGGTGGTCCTTCCCGCCTGAAACGTGCATGGTGAGCCGGTTCGGCCGTCTGTCGGCGCTTGGGTGCGCTGATGGGCGGCCGTTTCCGTATCTATAGCTGTACGTACGGGGTGCGGGGCCTATGTGGGCCGCTGGCGGGTTTGCGGGCCGGCCTCCGTGCTTGTGCGGATCGATCCCTGTTTCTTGTTGTTGGGGAGTTGTCCAGCGTCTTTGTGCGCTGGCCTTGTTGTTCGTCGCTGTTAGCGGGGGAGCGCGCGGTTTTGTGCGCTGGCCTTGTTGTTCGTCCCGAAAAGTGCCTTTGAGTGTTTATTTCGGGTGATATGCGCTCTATGTCGTCTGTAGGGGATTTGGTGTCGAGGGTGGATCGGGAGGGGCGCGCGGCGGCGTGCTCGACCGTCACCCACATGCCAGCCCGCTAGTCTTCCAGTGTGATCTCACATCTAGCCTTGGGTGGACACCGCCCCTAGAACGTCGAGACACCCACCGTCGAACGCCCACCGGCATCACCGCCGAGCAGGCAACCTGAGTACGAACACCACCTGAGACCGAGAAAGGGCCAGCATCCAGTGAGCGAAGAGCTTCCGGCGCCGCCGGACATAGCGCGGGACGTCTTCGCCGGGGAGGCATGGGACCGTGCGAACGCGTTCGCCGCGCTGCTGGCGGGCCCGGGCGTCGTCCGGGGCTTGCTGGGGCCGCGTGAGGTGCCGCGTATCTGGGATCGCCACCTGCTCAACTGCGCCGTGGTCGCCGAGGCCGTGCCGCCGGAGGTGCGGCTGGTGGACATCGGCTCGGGGGCGGGGCTGCCGGGGCTGGTGCTGGCCATCGTCCGCCAGGACATCGAGGTCACGCTGCTGGAGCCGTTGCTTCGCCGTACGGTGTTCCTGGAGGAGTGCGTCGAGGCGCTCAAGCTGGACAACGTCGAGGTGCTGCGCGGGCGGGCCGAGGATCTGGCGGGGGAGCGGGAGTTCGACGTCGCCAGTGCTCGGGCGGTCGCGCCACTCGACCGGCTGCTGAAATGGGCCATGCCTCTTCTGCGTGAGGGCGGCGAGCTGATAGCCATGAAGGGGGAGCGAGCCGCCGGCGAGCTCGCCGAGGCGGAGTCCCAATTGCGGGCCTGCGGGGCCCGAACGGCCGAGCTTGTGACCGTCGGGCACGGTAAGGTCGAGCCGCCTGCAACATTGGTTCGGGTGGTAGCGGGTCGCGCGCCGGAGCGAGCCAGGCGGCGACGAAGGAGGTGACGGTTGTGCCAGTCGCGTCTTGCGGTCTTGGCTGGCCGGACAGCCGTCTGTCCGAGAGCCCAACCGGGGTTGGATGGCCCGAAATGGGCGTGTCGCAACAGCAAATTCCCGGCACCGGCACACCACTGGTTGAAAGGATGGCCAACGTGACCCAGACCCCCCTGAACCCCGGTGATTCGCCGTTGGTACGAGAGGCGCTCAGTTCAGTGGTTTCACGTGAAACACCTGCCAACACCCAACCGGCCGCCCCTCAGCCAGCCACCGAGCAGCCCGCCGCCGCCCAGAGGGGTGGCACCAGCGGCGACGGCGACAACTCCTGGCCTCGGCCGGCGAAGTGCAGAGTGATCGCGGTGGCCAATCAGAAGGGCGGCGTCGGCAAGACCACCACCTCGGTGAACATTGCCGCGGCCCTGTCGATGCACGGCCAGCGCGTCCTCGTGGTGGACCTCGACCCGCAGGGCAACGCCTCGACGGCGCTGGCCACCGAGCATCGTGGTGACGTACCGGATGTGTACCAGGTGCTCGTCGACGATCTGCCCATGGTGGAGATCGTCAAGCAGGTCCCCGAGATGCCGAACCTCTACTGCGCGCCCGCCACGATCGACCTGGCCGGCGCGGAGATCGAGCTCGTCTCGCTGGTGGCGCGGGAGGCCCGGCTCCGGCGGGCGCTGGCGGCGTACGAGGCGGAGTTCGACTACATCGTCATCGACTGTCCGCCGTCCCTCGGCCTGCTGACGGTCAACGCCTTGGTCGCGGCGGAGGAGGTCATGATCCCGATCCAGTGCGAGTACTACGCGCTGGAGGGGCTGGGGCAGCTCCTCAGGAACGTCGACCTCATCAAGGCGCACCTCAACCCGGCTCTGCGGCTCTCCACGATCGTCCTGACGATGTACGACGGGCGTACCCGGCTGGCTTCGCAGGTCGCCGACGAGGTGCGGTCGCACTTCGGGGAGACGGTGCTGAAGACAGTCATTCCGCGCAGCGTCCGGCTGTCGGAGGCGCCCAGCTATGGGCAGTCGGTCATGACGTACGATCCGGGGTCGAGCGGGGCGATGGCCTACATGGACGCGGCCCGGGAGATCGCCCACCGCGCCACCGTGGCCTGACGGCTGGTCTCTCGCGGGTCTCTCAGGCACGGCCTGAGGGGGTGGGTCGTCATGCCTGTGCTCCGGTGTGCCTGCGCCGGGTCGGCGGGGTGGACGCCGGCGCTGGACGCCGGCGGTGAGCGGTCTCGTTCGGCGCGAGTCGTGAGTTGGGCAGATTTGTAACCGTGTCGGCGTAAATCCCACGGGACTGTGTGTGGCGTGGGGGCACCCCGCTGGGCCCGCAACGGTAACCTCTCCTGGAGTGACCGGAATCGACCGGCTGGATGAGGAGACGCAGTGAGTCAGCAGCGGCGGGGATTGGGCAAGGGACTCGGGGCGCTCATCCCGACCGGACCCATCGTTGACGGCCCGGGTACGGCGCCCGCTCCCTCGAACGGCTCCACGGTCGAGGCAGGCCCAATGCCGATCGCTGGGGCGTACTTCAAAGAGGTCGCGCTGACCGCGATCGTGCCCAACCCTCGTCAGCCGCGTGAGGTGTTCGACGACGAGCGCCTCCAGGAGCTCGCCGACTCCATCCGCGAGGTCGGCCTTCTGCAGCCGATCGTGGTGCGATCCGTGGGTGGCGGCCAGTACGAGCTGATCATGGGGGAGCGGCGCTGGCGGGCGTGCCAGCAGGTCGGTCTTGACCCGGTCCCGGCGATCGTCCGGAACACCCAGGACACCGACCTCCTCCGGGACGCGCTCATCGAGAACCTCCAGCGCGAGCAGCTGAACGCTCTGGAAGAGGCGGCGGCCTACCAGCAGTTGCTGGACGACTTCCAAGCGACCCATGAGCAGCTGGCCAGCAAGGTGGGGCGCTCTCGATCCCACATCACCAACACGCTCCGGCTGCTCAACCTCCCGCCGGAGGTTCAGCTCCGCGTAGCCGCCGGCACCATCAGCGCCGGGCACGCTCGCGCACTGCTCGGCCTGAGCAGTTCGGAGGAGCAGGTTGAGTTGGCCAAGCGCATCGTGGCGGAGCTGCTGTCCGTGAGGGCGGTGGAGGAGATCGTCGCCATGGGCAGCGCGAAGGCCGCTCAGAAGGCGCCGCGTGAGCGGCAGGCGCCCAAGCCTACGGCTCCTGGGCTGACCCATCTGGCGGACCGGCTCTCCGACCACTTCGAGACGAAGGTCAAGGTCGACTTGGGGCGGCGTAAGGGGCGGATCGTGGTGGAGTTCGCGACGATCGACGACCTTGAGCGCATCATCGGGACGATGGCGCCTGAGGCGGCACGGGCGATGCGGGAGCGCGAGGACTGACCTTGCCTGTTTCACGTGAAACCACTCGCTCTTTCACGTGAAACCCCTTCCTTCGTTCTTCGCTTTCTCTTCTCTTCAGTTCTCCTCTCTCCTCTCTTCTCGCACCTGTTCACCTGTGTCGGTCCTTCTTCGTGTTGTGGGTGTGTCCGCAGGGCTGCGTCGTGGGTGCGGCATGCGGGGCGAGCACGATGGCTGGCCGGGCTGCGGCCTTGGGGTCTCTCCAGCTCGCTCCGGCTTGCGCGGCTCTCCGGCTTGCGCGGCTCCCCGACTCACGTAGTGCCTCGGCTTCTCGGTTCGCCCCGCCGGGTTGGTTCTTCGGCTCCTTGGTTTGCCCGGCTCTTGCGTAGCACGCTTAGTGCCGTGTGGTGATTGCTCGGCAGCCCCATTCGCGTCGGAGTCCCATGGCTGGGGTAGCGCCTGGCGGGTTTTGTTCAGCCTCGACCTCTTATCGGGTCGGGCCTCGGGGGGCGGCCCTTCACGTCCCACGTCCTAGGCATCCGTTCCTGGATGGGTGAGTGGACGTGTTTCACGTGAAACGCCTGCGGGACTCCGACCGGGGGAGCGTGGCGGGTGGCGGTGTTTCACGTGAAACGGTGTCAGAGAAGGGCTACGGGGTGGCTGCCTTGTGAAGGGCGGCCAGGAAATCGTCCACATGTTCTTCGGTGGTGTCGAAGGCGGTCATCCAGCGGACCGTGCCGGCGATCTCGTCCCAGTAGTGGAAGAGGTAGTTCTGCAGGAGGGATTCAGAGATCGCGTGGGGGAGGGTGGCGAAGACGGCGTTGGACTCCACGGGGTAGGCGAGGGCGACGCCGGGGACGTCCGCGAGGCCGTCCGCCAGACGGAGTGCCATCTGGTTGGCGTGGGACGCGTTGCGGTGCCAGAGGTCGTCGGTCAGGAGAGCGGAAAGCTGGGCTGAGACGAAGCGCATCTTGGAGGCCAGCTGCAGCGACTGGCGGCGAAGGTAGGGGACCGCGTCTGTCAGGGACGGGTCCAGGACGACCACCGCTTCGGCGGCCATGGCGCCGTTCTTGGTGCCGCCGAAGCTGAAGACGTCCACGCCTACGTCCGTGGTGATGGCTTTCAGGGAGCAGTCCAGGTGGGCGGCGGCGTTGGCGAGGCGGGCGCCGTCCACGTGGAGGCGTAGGCCGGAGGCGTGGGCCGTTTCGGCCAGGGCGGCGATCTCGGCGGGGGAGTAGCAGGTGCCCAGCTCGGTCACCTGGGAGATGGAGACGACCGCCGGTTGGGGTTCGTGGTGCTGGCCGATGAGGTGGAGGTGGGCCTTGATGTCGTCCGGGTGGAGCTTGCCCTGAGGGGTGGGGATGGTTCGGAGCTTCACGCCCAGGAGGCGTTCCGTGGCGCCCGTTTCGTGGGTGGCGATGTGGGCGGTGTCGGCGCAGAGGACGGCGTCGTAGCGGCCGAGCATGAGAGCCAGGCCGACCATGTTGGCGCCGGCTCCGTTGAGTACGGCGAAGCCTTCCGCTGTGGGGCCGAACGTTTCCTTGATTTTGTGCTCGAAGGTCGAGGTCCAGGTGTCGTCGCCGTAGGCGGGGGCGTCTCCCTGGTTGGCGGCGGTCATGGCGTTGAGGATGTCTGGGTGCACGCCGGCGTGGTTGTCGCTGGCGAAGCTCTTCGGGTGGGCGGGATTGATCGGCACACCGTAAGGCTATGCAAGGCGCTTGGGCGGAGGCTGTGAGGGGCGGGGCCGCCGGGGTGGTTCTCGCGGATGCCTCGTGAGTCGTTGGCGGTGATGTCTCCCGTCGGCGTCGCGCTGATGTTCATCCGGTGGCCGTTGTCGGGGGATCTGGAGCAGTGCGGGTGCGACCAGTCGTCTGTGCGGCATGGCGGCGGTTGGCACGGCTGGGAGGTCGACGGTGTCCGCCAAAGGATCCACGGCTGCTGTCCATGAGTTAGCGGCCGCAACCTGTCGAGGCATCGAAAGGAAGGCGGGGTCGCCCCGTCGGGGAGTGGGGCGGCCTGTGGGGAGGGGAGGAAAGAGCGGTGAGGCCGAGGCATGCGGCTCCGGCGCAGTAGAGCACAAGGGAAGCAGGCCTTCAAGAAGGCGCCGTCAGTTCGGCGCGCGAGATGGCAGGAGCAGCATCATGCGGAGCACGCGAGCGGTGGTCGCCTGGCGGACGAAGAGAGTTGTCGTGCGGCGAATTGCGGGAGGCGTCGCGCGGGGGACAAGAGAGCGGCAGTCGTGTGGGAGAAGCGAGCGGTAGTCGCCTGGCGGAATAGAGGGGCTGTCGTGCGGCGGGAAACGGGCGGCGCTAGCGGCGCGACAAGAGGGCAGCAGCCGCGCGGGGATGAGGGGACAGCTGTTCAGGAGACGAGGGCGGTGGTCGCCTGGTGGACGAAGAGAGCTGTTGTGCGGCGGGATTACGGGAGGCATGGCGCGGGGGACCAGGAGAGCGGCAGCCGTGTGGAGAAGTGAGCGGTGGTCACCTGGTGGACGAGGGGAGGCCGTCGTGCAAGGGGCGAGGGAGCGGCAGCCGCGCGGCGGGACGGGAGCGGTAGGTGCCTGACGGATATGGGGCTGTTGTGCGGCGGACAACGGGCGGCGCAGCACGAGGGGCGAGGGAGCAGCCGCCGTGCGAAGACGGGAGCGGTCATCGCCTGACGGACCAAGGGGGCTCTCGTGCCGCGGGCAACGGGTGGCCCCCGCGGCACGACAAGAAGGCAGCCGCCGCGCGGCGGAGGAGAACAGTTGCCGCGCGGCGGAGGAGCACAGCAGCCGCGCGGCGGAGACGAACATTTGCTGCGGCGGTGAAGGAGAACCGTTGCCGCGCGGCCGAGGAGAACAGCTGCCCTGGGAGGAGTGGGTCAGGAGAGGGGTTAGGGGTGGGGGCGGTGGGCGGCGTTTTGGAGGAGGGTGCGGCAGAGGTCGCCGAGATCGCGCCCCGCTGCCTCCGCCGCCATCGGCAGCAGCGACGTCTCCGTCATCCCCGGCGCCACGTTCACCTCAAGGAAGTGCGGGTCGTCGGACGCGTCCACGATCAGGTCGGTGCGGGAGATGTCCCGCAGCCCCAACGCCGTGTGCGCCGTCACGGCCATCCGGGCGCAGGCTTCGGCGGCGGCCGCGGAGAGGCGGGCGGGGGCGAAGAACTCGGTGTGCCCGGCGGTGTAACGGGCGGCGTAGTCGTAGACGCCGGCGTCGGGGACGATCTCCACGGCGGGCAGCGCCACCGGCCCCTCGCCGAGGTCGACGACCGAGACCGACACCTCGACGCCCTCGACGTACCGCTCGATGAGGGCGGTGTCGCCGTAGGCGAAGCAGCCGACCATGGCGGCGGGCAGCTCTTCGGCCGTGCGGACGATGGACGCGCCGAGCGCCGAGCCGCCGCGGGCGGGCTTGACGAACAGGGGAAGGCCGAGCCGGTCGATGATGCGGCCGAGCACGACGGTGGCGCCGAGGTCGTGGAAGGTCTCCCTGGGGAGGGTGACGGACTCGGGGGTGCGCAGGCCGACCGAGCGTACGACGGCCTTGGCGGTGGGCTTGTCGAAGGCCACGCGGCAGGCGTCGGGGCCGGCGCCGACGTAGGGCACGTCGAGCAGTTCGAGCACGGAACGGATCGCGCCGTCCTCGCCCGCGCCGCCGTGGAGGGTGACGAACACAGCCTCGGGCGGGTCGGCGAGGATGGCGGGCACGAGGGAGGCGTCGGTGTCGCGGGCCTCCACGTCGATGCCCGTGGCGCGCAGCACCTCGCTCACCCGGCGGCCGGAGCGCAGGGACACCTCCCGCTCATAGGAGAGGCCCCCGGCCAGCACGAGCACGTGGCCCAGATCGCTCATCACATCTCCTCCGCTGATCGTACGCGTCCAACCGTACCGGCGGCTGGCGGCGAATGGTGTAGGTGAGGCCCGCACACGAGTACGGCCGGCGTTCCCGTCCCCGGGGAGCGCCGGCCGTACCGGGGAAAGCTAGGCCAGTTCGGGCCCCGGCGTGTCAACGCCGGCCCGCTCGGGACCGGAGCCGGTGCCGAACATGTCCCGGAGCTGCATCTCCTGCTCGATCACCCCGGACAGGCGCCGGACGCCTTCGCGGATGCGGTCGGGCTCGGGGAAGCAGTAGGACAGTCGCATGTGCCGGGCGCCGCTGCCGTCGGAGAAGAACCCGGTGCCGGGCACGAACGCCACCCGCTCGGCCACGGCCCGCGGCAGGATCGCCTTGGAGTCGAGCCCTTCGGGCAGGGTCGCCCAGACGAAGAAGCCGCCGGCCGGCCGGGTCCAGGTGACCTCGGGCGGCATCAGGGCCTCCAGGGAGTCCAGCATGGAGTCGCGCCGCTCGCGGTAGAGCTCCTTGAAGGACTTGATCTGCTCCCGCCACGGCTGGGTGGCCAGGAATTGGCCCACGGCGAGCTGCGTGAACACCGAGTGCGACAGCACGGCCGACTCCATGGCCAGGATCAGCTTGTCGCGGATGGCGTGCGGCGCGAGCGCCCAGCCGACGCGGAAGCCGGGGGCGAGCGTCTTGGAGAACGACCCCAGGTAGACCACGCCGTCGGGGTTGTCGGCGCGCAGGGCGCGCATGGGCTCGCCGTCGAAGCCGAGCAGCCCGTACGGGTTGTCCTCGATGATGAGGATGCCGGCACGCTGGCAGATGTCGAGCACCTGCTGCCGCCTGGCCAGGTTGAGCGTGACGCCGGCCGGGTTCTGGAAGGTCGGGATCGTGTAGAGGAACTTGACGGGAGCTCCGGCGGTCTCCAGCGCGTAGATGGTCTGCGCCAGCGATTCGGGCACGATGCCCTGATCGTCCATGGCGATGTGGACCACTTTGGCCTGGTAGGCGGAGAACGTCCCCAGGGCCCCGACGTACGAGGGGCCTTCGGCGAGCACGACGTCGCCCGGGTCGATGAAGATCCGGGTGATCAGATCGAGCGCCTGCTGTGAACCGACGGTGACGACGACGTCGTTCGCCCCGGCCTCGATCCCCTCCAGCCGCATGACCTCGCAGATCTGCTCGCGCAGGTGCGGGTCACCCTGGCCGGAACCGTACTGCAGCGCGACCGTGCCGCGCGTGGTGACCAGGTCGGAGACCAGCTCGCCGACCATGTCGAGGGGGAGCGCCGTGACGTACGGCATGCCGCCGGCGAGCGAGACCACCTCGGGTCTCGACGCGACGGCGAAGAGAGCTCGGATCTCGGAGGCGACCATCCCGGTAGCTCGCGCGGCATACCGGTCGACGTAGGCGTCGATGCGCGACCCTTGGGTCGCGGGTGTCTGACCGTGATCCAGCTCTTCCGTCACGGCCCACCTCCTAGGTGTCATATCGGACCGAAATACCAGATTACGCCAGTCGGACATGTCCTTCGTGACCGGGCTCGACCGTCGTGGTATCCGCTGGCTGCATCTTCACTGAGCTACCATGCCACCAACGGACGCGGTTTTCGCGCGCTTTTCTGGGTCGACGATAGGGGCCGTAGTTGTCGCGCCGGCTGGTCAACATAACCCTGGACAATCTCGAAGATCTGCCACGCCGCTGCCGGCGTTGCGTGTTCTGGGAGCTCGATCCCGTCAGCGGCGAGCGTGCCATCCATTCCGGCGACTCCGGGCTGGAGAAGGAGGCCTGGATCTCCGGCACGCTGCTGGAATGGGGGAGCTGCGGGAAAATCGCCTACGTCGACGGGGTTCCGGCCGGGTTCGTCCTCTACAGCCCGCCGCTCTACAGCCCGCGGTCGCTGGCCTTCCCCACCTCGCCGGTGAGCGCCGACGCGGTGCTGCTGATGACGGCCCACATCATCCCCGAGTTCTCGGGCGGCGGGCTGGGCCGGATGCTGATCCAGGGCGTGGCGAAGGACCTGACCCGGCGCGGGGTGAAAGCCATCGAGGCGTTCGGCGACCTGAAGTGGGAAGAGCCTAGTTGTGTAGTTCCTGCTGAATACTTGCTTTCTGTGGGTTTTAAGACGGTTCGACCGCATTTGCGGTTTCCGCGCCTGCGTTTGGAGTTGAAGAGCGCCATCTCGTGGCGTGAGGACGTCGAGGTGGCCCTCGAACGCCTTCTGGGGTCCATGAGCCCGGAGCGCGCCCTTCGTCCCGTCTGACGGCTCTTGGGGGCCGAAGAAGGGCAAACGAAAGCCCCCCGCGGGCACCGCCGCAGGGGGCTCTCACATGAGGGCGACTAGATGATGCCGTCGAGCTCGCGGAGCAGCATGGCCTTCGGCTTGGCGCCGATGATCTGCTTCACGACCTCGCCCCCCTTGTAGACGTTCATCGTGGGGATCTGGAGCACGCCGTACTGGCGGGGAACCTCGGGGTTCTCGTCGATGTTCAGCTTGACGATCTCAAGCTTGTCGCCGTGCTCGTTCGCGATCTCCTGCAGGATGGGCGCGACCTGACGGCACGGGCCGCACCACTCGGCCCAGAAGTCGACCAGCACGGGCTTGTCGCTCTTGAGGACCTCGGTCTCGAACGTGGCGTCGGTAACTGCCTTCACGGGGCGCTCCTTACTTCTCGTTGTTGGCCAGCCAGCGCTCGGAGTCGAGCGAGGCGGCACAGCCGGTGCCGGCCGCGGTGATGGCCTGGCGGTAGGTGTGGTCGACGACGTCGCCGGCCGCGAACACGCCGTCGATGTTGGTGGCGGTCGACGGCGAGGCGACCTTGATGTACCCGTCGTCGTCGAGCTCGACCTGGCCCTTGACCAGGTCGGTGCGCGGGTCGTGACCGATGGCCAGGAACAGCGCGTCGGTCGCCAGCTCGCACTCCTCGCCGGTCTTGACGTTGCGCAGCTTGACCGCCTCGACCTTGGTGTCGCCGAGCACGTCGACGACCTCGGAGTCCCAGACGAACCGGATCTTCTCGTTGGCGAACGCGCGCTCCTGCATGATCTTGCTGGCGCGCAGCTCGTCACGGCGGTGGACGACCGTCACCATGCGCCCGAACCGGGTCAGG
>NZ_JBSFGJ010000030.1:0-44782 GCF_053596515.1 Nonomuraea sp. NPDC001684 | reverse complement strand
GGCGCATCCAGTCGGACGTGGCGTTCGCGGCGGCCGGCGTCCACCGCGAGGTCGCCTTCGAGGTCACCTCCGCCGAGTTCATGGTCGACCTGGTCCGGCACGGCCTCGGCGTGGGCCTGCTCCCCGCCGCCTACGCCCCCCGCTTCCCGAACCTCGGCCTCGTCCGCCTCCGCGACGCCCCGGCCCGGGTGGAGCACCTGATCTGGGGCGCCCACCCGTCCGCGGCGGCCACGGCGTTCCTCGGCCTGATCGGCCCGCCGTCCGGCGGCGGCGGGAGCGGGGTCAGCCGCGCAGCAGCGGCTGGCCCGGGAGCTTGACCTTGGTCTTCATCAGGCTGGGCGCGCCGTTGCCGCCGATGTTGACGAAGTAGAGCGCCTTGCCGTCGAAGGCCAGGCTGGCGGGGCTGTCCAGCTTGTCGGCCAGCACCTCCACGCCGCCGCCGGTGCGGACGACGCTGAGGGTGTTGCCCGTGTAGCTCGGCACGTAGAGCTGCCCGCGCACGTCGAAGGCCACGCCGTCGGCCCCGGCCAGCTTGGCGTCCTTGACGTACACGGTCGGCACGCCCGCCTTGCCGCCCTTGCCGTACGGGACGCGGACGATCTGTCCTTCGTCGGACACGGCCACGTAGAACGCGCCCGAACGCCAGGCGATGCCGTTCGCCCCGGTGCCGTCCGAGCCGACGAACAGGGACGACTTCGCCCAGACCGCCGCCTTGCCGTCGGTCACGCGGTAGACGACGCTGTTCGTGGTGTCGGTGACGTAGAGCGCGTGGTCGGGGCCGAAGGCCAGGCCGTTGGCGAAGCCGATCGGCAGCGCGGCGTAGAGCTTGGCCTCGCCGTAGGAGGTGATCCGCCAGATGCCGTTGGTGGCGGCCTCACCGGAGTTGAGCGCGGCGTAGACGTTGCCCTGGCGGTCGGTGGCCAGGCCGTTCAGCTTGCCCTCGCCGATGGGCAGGGCGGCCAGCAGGCTGTCGGTGCCGGTGCTGTCGACCTTCCTGATCTCGCCCTTGGTCAGCAGGCCGACGTAGATCGTGCCGTCCGGGGCGACGGTGACGCCCTCGGTGAGGTCGCTGTACGGCTGCACGACGATCGGGCGCAGTGCGGCGGCCTGGGCCGGCGTGGCGACCAGCGTCAGCAGCGCGGCGGTGGAGAGGAAGAGGGGGATGCGCTTCATGGCTGTGATCCTGACGCCGCAAGATCGCCATGACGTCACCGCCACTTCCGCGAATCATCATGTGATCGGCACACCATGCGCGCCGGAGCTCTCCTCGCTCCCCTGATGGTCGGTGAGGTCGCGCAGGCGCCGGATCGGCGAGGCCAGCAGGACCAGCGGCACGCAGACGGCCGCGACGACGAAGATCAACAGGGTCGCCCGCGCGCCGAGCAGCCCGGCGATCACCCCCGCGACCAGCCCGCCGACCGGGATCGCGCCCCAGGAGACGAAGCGGACCGTGGCCATCACCCGGGACAGCAGCTCGGGCGGGCTGGCGAGCTGCCGGTACGTCCGGGTCACCACGCTGAGCACCACGACCCCGGCGGCGAACACCACGTTGCCGACGGCGAACGCGGCGAAGCCCGGCCAGCCGTCGCCGAGCGGGATGACGAGCGCCCCGGCCACCACGACGAAGCCCGCGCCGACCAGCGTACGGGCGGTGCCGAACCGGGCCGTGAGCCGGCTGGTCGCCGCCGCGCCGATCAGCGTGCCGACGCCCTCCACCGCCAGCAGCAGGCCGACGAGGCCGGGCTCGGCGTGCAGCTCGCGTACCAGGTAGAGCGCGTAGAGCGCGTGCTGCGCCCCGCAGACCGTGTTCACCGCGGTGGCGGCCCACATGCACGGCCCCATGACCGGGTGACGCGCGACGAACCGCCGGCCTTCGCGGATCATCTCGCGCATCGGCGGGTGGCGATCGGGGGTCTCGGGACGGCGTTCGGGCAGGGTCCGCAGCAGCAGGGCCGAGACGAGGTAGCTGACGGCGTCCACGAGCAGGGTGGGCACCGCCCCGAGCACCTGGACGACGAGCCCCCCGACCGACGGCCCGCCGAGCTGGGTGGTGGCGTGGGTGCCGGAGATCAGGCTGTTGCGGGACTGCAACTGCTCCTTGCTCACGATCGACGGCAGGAAGGTCGCGTTGGCGACGTCGAAGAGCACGTTCGCGAAGCTGGTCACCAGGGCCACGATGACCAGCTGGGCGATGGTCAGCTCGTCCAGCCACCAGGCCACCGGGATGGACACGATGGCCGCCGCGCGCGCCAGGTCGGCGGCGACCTGCACCGTCCGCATCGGGAGCCGCTGCACGATCACCCCGGCGGGCAGGCCGATCACGATCCAGGCGACGTAGGCGGCGGCGGCGATCACGCCCATCTCGAACGCGGAGGCGTCGAGCACGGTCAGGGCCGTCAGCGGTAACGCCACCGCGCCGACCGCCGAGCCGACCGCGCTGGTCGTGCCGGCCGTCCACCACCGCCAGAAGACGGCCGCGCCACCTCCGCCGTCGATCCCCATCCCGCACCTCCGCCAAGTAAGTTCCAGAATGGAACGCACTATACTGGAGCCCGTGAAGCGCGCCGATCTCCCCGACTCCGACTGCGGCATCGCGCAGGCCCTCGGCGTGATCGGCGACTGGTGGACGTTCCTGGTCGTACGTGACATCGCTGGCGGCACCACCCGCTTCGACGGCCTGCAGCGCGAGCTCGGCGTCAGCCGCCGGGCCCTGGCCGAACGCCTGGCCAAGCTGGTCGAACACGGCGTGCTCGAACGGCGGCCCTACTCGACCCGCCCGCCGCGCCACGACTACGTGCTGACGGCGAAGGGCGAAGGTCTGCTGCCGGCGCTCATCGCCCTCCAGGACTGGGGCGTGCGGCACGTGATGGGCGACGGCGCCCTGACCGCCACCAGCGAGAACGGCTCCGCCGAGAGCCGTCGCGTGCACGAGCTGGTCGACCGGAAGATCCCCGGCGTCCTGCTGGAACGCCACGACGGCGAGCTGACCGCGCCCAATGAGCCCGGCGTCTGGACGGTGCTCTACTTCTTCCCCGGCGCGTTCGCCCCGGACGCCCAGGACTACCCGCCCGGCTGGGCCGACATCCCCGGGACGAAGGGCTGCACCCTGGAGGCTCTCACCTACGCGTCACGGTTCGCCGACTTCGAGGCGGCGGGCGCCACGATCCGCGGCGTGAGCACCCAGCGCCCCGACCAGCTGGCCGCGTTCGTCACGCACGCGAAACTGCCCTTTCCCCTGCTGTCCGACCAGAACGACAGGCTCGCCGCCGGGTTGCTGCTGCCGACCTTCCGGACGGCCGGCGTCGACCGCTTCAAGCGCCTCACCCTGCTGGTCGACCCCGACGCGGTCGTCCGGGCCGTGCAGTTCCCGATCACCGATCCGGCCGGTTCGGTGGACGAGATGCTCGCCCTCGTCCGCGACCGCTGACCGCCGGCCTACGGCAGGATGGCGCCATGCTGGAGATCGACTTCCTGACCGAACCCGACCGCGCCCGCTGGGAAGTGCTGGCCCGCGGACAGGACGCCTACTTCGACACCGAACGCGACGACGACGCCTACGAACGGACCTGGCGACGCCTGATCGACGACGAGCAGACCCGCGGGATCACCGCCCGCCTGGACGGCGAAATGGTGGGCATCGCGCACTACCTGTTCCACGCCAGCGTCTGGTACGCCGGGAGGTGCTACATGGCGGACCTGTTCGTGGACGCCGCGTTCCGGCGGCGGGGCATCGCGACGGCGGTGATCGAGTGGGTGGCCCGCGACGCCAAGGACCACGGCTACCCCAGCCTCTACTGGAACACCCTCGAAGACGCCCAGGCCCGCGCCCTTTACGACAAGATCGGCAGGTTCCACGAGGGCCTCATCCTCTACACCTACCGCCGCGACACCGCCCGGTAGGGGCCGTCAGCCGCCGCCGTACAGCGTTGTGAGCTGCGCGGCCAGCTTCGTCAGCTCCCGCTGGACGGACTCCGGGCCCTCCACGACGACGAGGTCGCCCCAGCCCGCGAGCTGGCGGGCGATGTCCAGCGCGGTCGGCGCGGTGAGCGTGACGCGCACCCGCTCCCCGTGGGAGATCACCTCGCAGTGGCGGCCGAAGCGGTCGCGCAGGACGCGCAGGTAGCGGGGCTCGATGGTCGCGGTGGCCGTGGTCGTCGCGCGGCGGGCCTCCATCGCGGTGACGACCTCGTCCCAGGCCGTCGCGAGGTCGAAGTCCGCCGGGCGTTCGGCCGGGTCGTCGGTGACCTCGGCGTCGGTGACCCGGTCGACGCGGAAGGTCCGCTGCCCGTCGGGAGTGCCGGCGATCAGGTACCAGGTGTCGTCCTTGTCGACGAGGCCGTACGGCGCGACGACGCGCTCCCGTCCAGAGTAGGTGAGGCGGACCTTCCGGCGCCGGACCACCGCGTCCTCCAGCAGGTTGACGAGCGCGGGCCGGGCGCGGCGGTGCTCGCCCCAGCGGGCCGGATCGACCACGACGGCGTCCGCCGCCGCCTCGGCCTCCTGCCGGAACGTCGAGGGCAGGGCGCGTACGAGCTTGCGCAGCGCCGCCTTGGCCTCGGGCGCGATGGCCGCGGCCGGGCCGAGCAGCAGGAACAGCGCCCTGGCCTCGGAGGCCTTGAGCCCGGACAGGTCGGTGCGGGCGCCGCCGAGCAGGGCCCACCCGCCGCCGCGCCCGGCCTGCGGGTAGACGGGGATGCCCGCCGCCGACAGGGCCTCCAGGTCACGGCGCGCCGTGGCCACCGAGACCTCCATCTCGGCGGCGATGTCCGCCGCCGTCACCCGTCCGCGCGACTGCATCAGCAGCAGGACGGCCACCAGTCGATCCGCTCTCACGTCTTCGACGATGCCAGAAAAAGTGCTCATTCGATGAGCACTTTGCCTGGCAGCATCGATCTCACAAGCCACCGCAACGAAAGGCGCGAGGACATGCTCCGCGGACTCACCACCATCAGCTTCTACGCCCACGACGTCGCCGCCGCCCGCGACTGGTACGCCGACCTCCTCGGCATCCCCGCCTACTTCCAGCGCCCCGAACAGGGCGACCCCGTCTACGTGGAGTTCCGCGTCGGCGACTACCAGCACGAACTCGGCATCATCGACGCCCGCTTCGCCCCGCAGAGCTGGAGCGCCCAAGACGGCGGCGCCATCGTCTACTGGGCCGTCGACGACCTGGAAGCCACCTGGCAGCGACTCCTCGACATGGGCGCCACCCCCTACGACAAGCCCACCGAACGCGGCCCCGGCTTCACCACCGCCTCGGTCCGCGACCCCTTCGGCAACATCCTCGGCATCATGATCAACCACCACTACCTCAACGTCCTCGCGAGCCGGAAGGGCTGACCACGATGACCGACGACGCCCTGCGCCTGGACGACGCCGCCGCCTGGAGGTCCTGGCTCACCGAGCACCACGGGACGGCCGCCGACGTCTGGCTGCTGATCGCCAAGAAGAACAGCGCCGCGACCACCGTCACCCTCGACGAGGCCCTGGACGAAGCGCTGTGCCACGGCTGGATCGACAGCCACCGCAGGGCCTTCGACGGCGACTTCTACCTCCAGCGCTACTCGCCGCGCGCCCGCCGGAGCCCCTGGTCCGCCATCAACGTCGCCAAGGCCGAGGCGCTGACGGCCGCCGGCCGGATGCGCCCGGCGGGCCACGCCGCGATCGAGGCCGCCAAGGCCACCGGCCGCTGGCCCGCCTGACGCCTTCCCGCTCGGCAGGGGCGCTCCGGCCCCTCGTGACGTGCGCCTTTCACGCGGCTCGAAGCCGTGTCAGAACGATGTCAGGGCCGTGTCGGGTCGCCCGGCCACGATTGCCGGCATGGACACAGCAACGCGGCCCCCGGCCGGCTCCCACCCGACAGGCTTCGTCGCGAAGCTCCTCGCGGACCGTCACTCCGTCCCGCTCTCCATCGCACTGCACCTGGTGCCCGGCGCGGCCATCGTGGCCGTGTACGCGTTCGTCGCCGCCCCGCTGGTGCGGGCGATGGGCGCGCCGATCTTCGCGGCCTGGGCCATGGCCCTCGCGATCGTGCTCTTCCCGCTCCAGCTGTTCCTGCTGTGGCTGGGCAGGAAGCAGACCGGCCGCTTCACGATGAAGGGCGTCGTCCGCTACCGCGACAAGCCGCTCACGCGCCGCACGGTCATGTGGCTCGGGGGCGCGTGCCTGGTGTGGATGACCGTCGTCTCGCTCGCGCTGACCCCGCTGGACAACCTCGTCTACGACTGGTTCTTCACCTGGGTCGACTACCAGGGCGCCGGCCCCGACGGCACCACCTACCTCCAGGGCTACCCGCAGGCGGTCGTGCTCACCACGCTGCTCGTCTGCGGGCCGTTCACCGGCTTCACCCTGCCGCTGATCGAGGAGTACTACTTCCGCGGCTTCCTGCTGCCCCGCCTGCCGCAGCTCGGCAAGTGGGCCCCGATCTTCAACACCCTCCTGTTCTCCGTGTACCACTTCTGGGCCCCCTGGACCGTCCTGTCGAAGCTCGTCTTCCTCTACCCCGGCGTCTGGCTGGCCTGGAAGAAGCAGGACATCCGCATCTCGATCACCATGCACCCCGGCACGACGCTCCTGATGACCGTCGTCGGCATCGTCGCCCTCGCCTCCGGCGCCGCCTCGATGTGAGCCACCCCCTCCCCCGGAACGACGAAGGCCACGACCCCGCACAACGCCGCGGGGCCGTGGCCGGACGATTTTCCCTACCGGATGAGCACGCTGGTGCCGAATATCTCCTGGCCTTCGTTCGGCTGTACCGCCCCGGTCACCGGCCCCTGGCAGCCCGGCCGGAGGAACACGATGGCCACCTCGTCGGTCCGGTTGTAGACGAAGGGGTTCGCGCTGTCGGAGGTGTAGCAGCCGCTGGGGTCGTCGTACTGCGCCCGGTTGATGTAGAGGGTGCCGGTCGCGGCCGAGGCGGGGGTCGCCAGGCTCAGGACGAGTGCGGCGGCGGTGGCGAGGCCGGTCAGGCTGGTCGTGGTACGGAGCATGAGCGCGTTCCTGTCCCTTGAGGTACGGCGCCGTGGCGCCGGCGTCCTCGCCATCATTCACTTATCGCAGTCGCACAACTACTGTCCGTGACGACAGGGATCGGTTTTACGCCGGACGGGCGGCTACTCGGGGCGCAGCAGCTGCTCGCGCCTGGTCAGCAGCCGCGACTGCTCGGCCAGCAGCTGGCCGCGCCGCCCCTTCAGCTGCGCCCTGGTCTCGCGCACCCACTGCGCCAGCCGCTGCACCTCGGCCCTGGTCTTCTCGATGCGCTGATGCTTGAGCACGTCGCTGACGATGTTGTCGAAGAAGGCGTCCACGAACCATCGCGTGTCCACCTTGGGCATCACCGGCCGGGACGCGATCCCGGTGTCGGCCAGCTCGCGGGAGAAGACGTCCAGGGCCCGCTGGGCGTGCCAGGCGGCCTTGTCGGCGCTGGTCAGCCTGTCGTGCTCGAAGGCGTCGGCGATCAGGCCGCCGCCGAACACGTCGAAGGTGGAGGCCGTCCTGGCGGAGTCGAGCAGGCGCAGCACGACGGCCAGCGCCTCGTGCGCGCCCTGCCCCGCCTGGTGGGCCTCGTCGCACTCGCGCACCTCGGCGCTCAGCCGGTCGAGCGCGGCGCCGAGGTCGGCCAGCTCCCGCGCCCGCGGATCGCCGCTCCGGACGATCTGCTGCTCCTTCTCGACCAGCAGCCGCGCGTACTCGCGGGAGGCGGGGTCGAGCACGGCCAGCTCGGCGTCGGCCGCCGCCACGTCGGCTTCGAGCTGCGCGAGCCGGGCGCGGTGACCGTCCACGCGTTCCCTGGCCACCACCACCTCGGCGCGCTCGCGTGCCAGCCGCTCCTCCCGGTTGCCCAGCAGGCGGGACAGGACGGCGGACAGGCCGCCCTCCAGCCGGGCGACGTCGCGCTCCTCGCCGGCCAGCTCGGACTCCAGGCCCTTCAGGATGTCGCGGACGTCCGCGATCTGCCGCGCGGCGTTCCCGCGCAGACGCCGGACGTGTTCGGCGCGGTGCATCCTGGCGAACGCCTCGCGCAGCCGTTCGTCAAGTTCCGGGGAGAGGGTCACACAATAACGACGAACGACCCGAACCAGACGTTCCTGGTTGCTGCAAGGCTGCCGCGACCATGAAGGTAAAGGTCGAACAGCGGCTCCAGCCGGTTGGCGACCCGATGTGGCTCGTCGGCGGGCCGTCCGCTCATCCCGCGCCTGATCCCCCACTCGTCACATTTGCCGAAAAAGGCGATCCAAAGCGCAGCGAAAGCGGATCCATATCGGCTGTCGTTAGGTTCGTTCCAGTGATCGCCCCAAGCTGATCAGCGCACAGGATGATCGCACTCTTGTCCCACTGGTTCACGGAGATCGAGACGGAATTGCGTCGCGTCTCCCACGACAACGAGAGGAGCATCAATGGAAACGCCGTCGCGTAACGACTCGCCCATGGCCGTGGTCGACATCTCGGACATCATCGTGTTCGAGGACTCGACTTCCACCGCTCAGGGCCGTCAGCTGTGGATGCGGCCCGAGCAGGATGTCGGCCACTGACGGTGAGCCGCGACCGGGATCGGCCCGATCCGGGCCGTTCCCGGCATCTCCTGAACGGAGACGACGTCCCCCAGGACGTCATCCGAATGTAGCGACGGGCGCCTTCCAGGCGTCCTGAGCCGACGGCGCAAGACCTCCTTCCGTCCGTCGCGAGGGAACGGGGTCTTGCGCCCACCGGCCGCAGAAATCTTCCGGAGGTCTGAAACGTGCTGGACGAGGGGAAGTGGCGGGAGCTCTGCGAGCGCAACGCGCCCGGATTCACCGAGCGCGTGCACGTCCCCGGCCTGATCACCAGGCCGGAGGCCCTCACCGACCTGCTGCTGAACGCCGTCGCGGCGGCCACCACCCGGGTGGACGAGGACGACGCGGACCTGCCCACGATGCGGGCCTTCCGCGGGGCCGCCCTCGACTACGACGCCTCGGAGCGGCTGATGTCGGGCGCCTTCTCCCGTGCGCACGACATCCACTCCTGGCTTTTCGAGCAGGGCGGCAAGACCGACATCTGCCTCGCCGCCAACGGCATGGAATCGTGGGACGCGGAATTCGGCGAACTGCTCTACTCGCATTTCGTCGTCCCGCTCGCGGAGGCGGGCGTCCCGCTGACGCGAGGAATCGACTGGTACTGCTTCGTCGCCAGCGCCGGTCCCACTCCTTTCGGGGTGCACACCGACCCCGAGCCCTCCTTCATCTTCAATCTCGGCCCGGCGAGCAAAACGGCCTGGACGTGGTCGCGGTCGAGCCTTTCCGCGCTCGGCAACGGGCGGCCGAGAACGCTCGACGCGGAGCCGCTTCTTCCGGCGGCGGAAAGCGTCCGTCTCGCGCCGGGCGATTTCCTCTTGATTCCCGCGGGGATGTTTCACATCTTCCGCAATGACGGCCCATCGACATTGCTGGGGCTCACGGTCTATCCGGAGGACCCCGCGCAGACCGCGACGGAGGCGCTGCTCCACCAGATGCGCCGCCGCCACGAGCCCGATCCGCTGGACGCCTTCCGCGCCGCCCTCGCGGGCGACGGCGTCGAACGGGCCGCGGAACGCCTGGCGCGACTGCTCCGCTCCAGCGGGTACGGCACGCCGCCGCGTTTCCCCCGCAGAGCCGTCGATCTGGGCCCGCCGTACAAAGTCACCCGCTTACCGATCATCACCACAGGCAGGAGCGTCTTCGCCATGGGACGGGAACTCACCGTCGACCTGGGCGATCTGGCCGGCCTCCTACAGCCGGGAGCCCTCGTCGGCGAGGACGAGCTCGGCGACGCGGCCGCCACGCCCGAGCTGAGAGCCGCCGTGCGGGCGTTGATCCAGGTAGGCGTCCTTCGGAGCGTTGGGACACCACAATGACACTGTCCTGGGACATCATCGTCGAGGCGCTGGGCGGGGAGACCGTCTGGCGCAAGTCGTTCGGTCACGAACTGCTGAAGGGCCGGGTCTCGCGGGAGCACTCCTGGGAGTCCTCGCTCGGCTGGAGCGTCGTCGACCACCTCATGAAGACGACCACGATCGAGCCGCTGATGATCCGGTTGTCCGCGGACCCGATCGCCTATCCGGGCAGCTACATCAGCACCCGCATCGACGGCGGCGACATCGTGCACCGCAACTGGCGCTACGGCCCGATGATCGAGTACCTGCGGTCGGGCGCGACGCTCATCGCGAACCGGGCCGATCGTCTGCACGTGGGGCCCGCCCGCCTGCGCGAGCAGTTCGAGTACTTCGCCGACGACCCCGCCTGGGTGAACGGCTACGCCTGCTGGACCGAGAAGTCGGCGTTCGGCCGCCACTGCGACGGTCACTCCACGGTGATCTTCCAGGCCGAGGGCAGCAAACGCTGGCGGATCTGGGAGGGCACCGGGCCCGACGCGAAGCTGATCGAGGAGGCGGACATGCACCCCGGCGACGTCTGGCACATCCCGCGCCGCTGGGATCATGAGGCCACCGGCATCGGGCCGAGCCTGCACTGGACGTTCGGCGTGCACCTGTCCACTCCCGAGGACCTGACCAGGACCGCGATGGACGCGTGGACCAACCGCCATGGCGAGCGCAGACCTGACGACGCCGTGGCGCTCGACTCCCTGATGACCTCGCTGTCCACGGACGTGCACCAGGCGCGCGAACTGCGTTCCGCGCAGTCACTCGAACGGCGTGAGGGGCTGTCGCTGCCCTGGTCGGTGCAGAGCGCCTCCTTCGCGGGCACCGGCCTGCGGTGGGCGGCCCGCTTCCCGCCGCTGGTCACGTACAAGGAGGAGACGATCACCATCGAGAGCCTCGGCGTCCGGCTCAACGTCGACGCCAGGCTCGCCCCTTGGGTGAAGGCGTGGTCGGCGGGGCGGGTCGTCAGGCGCGAGGACGTCATGGGCATCCCGCTTGGCGACGACGACCTCGACGCCGGGCTCGACGCGCTGGTCAAGGCCGGGCTGCTCCTGGTCGAACAGGTGGGGTGAAGCGCGCCATGACGAGCGACACACCGGCCGCGACGCCCTGGGCGCTCAACCCGGCGTTCCGGATCGAGGGCGCTGAGCTGGTCAACGACACCGAGGGCGTCCGGCTCGCCCTGACCGAGCCGTTGCGCGAGCTGTGGAACGGCCGTGCCACGCTCCCGGCGGTACGGCTGACGCCGCAGGCCGAGCAGGCGCTGCGCAGGGTCAGGCTGATCGTGCCGATGGGCGCGGCGGCGGCGGCCGGCGGCGGGCTGGCCCGCGTGGCCGTGACCCCGCTCGCCTTGCCCGCCGGCAAGCGCGCGAACGCGGCGGCGTGGGGGGTGATCGGGGCACCGGTGGACCTGGGAGGTCCGCCGGGGCCCCGGCCCAGGGACGGCGTCCCCGTGATCCGCGCGGCCCTCGCCCGGCGGCTGCGCCTGCTCGGCCAGGACGGGGCGTGGTCGTGGTCGTTGCGCGCCAGGCCCGCCGACGGGCTGCCCGGCGTCGCCGATCACGGCGACCTCCTCGTCGATCCGGCGACGGACACGGGCGTGACGGCGCACGAGCGGCTGCGGGCGCTGGTCGGCGCCGTGGTCGCCCAGGGGCATCGCCCGCTGGTGGTGGGCGGGGACCACTCGGTCAGCTACCCCGCCATCGGCGCCGTCGCCGACGCCCACCCCGGCCTCCGCGTCGTACACGTGGACGCGCATGCCGACCGCAGGCCGCGCGGGGAGCGGGCCACGGCCGACTGCGGGAACTTCGTCAGCTGGGCGCTGGCCGAGCATTCCCGCCTGCGCTGGCTCACCGTGGGCGTCCGCGGGGTGGACCCACAGGTCGACCTGGCCGCCGACGCGCACGAGGAGCGGGTCGCCTACCTCACCGCCGATGAGGCCGCCGAGCCCGGCACGGCCGAGCGGATCGCGCGCTTCTGCGACGGGCGGCCGGTCTACCTCACGGTCGACGTCGACGCCCTCGACCCGGTGCACGCGCCCGACGTGGTCTACCCCTGCTCAGGCGGCTTCGCCCCGGCGACGCTGACGGCGGTGGCCCGTGCGGTGGCGGGTGCCGGGCGGCTGGTCGGGGCCGATTTGGTGGAAGCGTGCCCGTCCCCGACCGGCCGGCACCTGGCGGCCAGGCATCTGGCGGACCTGATGGTGACCGTCCTGCTGGAAGAGGCCCGGCGGGCCCTGTCCGCCCCCCATGACCAGCCGGAACCGTTGACGGACGACCTCCCTGGAGCAGTTGGATGACCGAGGCCAGACCCGTGTCCACCTCGCCTCTGACCTCGCTCCCTTTCCGGGTCCACCTGGCGGGGCAGGCGGTCTCGCGGCTCGGGGACGGTGTCGTCGCGGTCACCTTCGCCTTCGCCGCTCTGGCCGTCGCACCCGACGGGCGGGGCATCCCGATGGTGCTGCTGGCCCTGTGGGTCTCGCGGTTCGTCTTCGTCGCGTACGGGGGTGCCCTGCCCGACCGCATCGGGCGGCTGCCCGTCATGTTCGGCGCGGACCTGGTCCGCCTCGGCGCCCAGCTGTTCCCCGCGCTCACCTTCGCCTTCGGGCAGCCGCAGCTCTGGCATCTCGTGGCCTCGGCCGCGGTGTACGGCGCGGCGACGGCCTTCTTCATGCCCGGCGCCGTCGGGCTCCTGCCTGAGCTGGTCCGGCCGACGCAGTTGCAGAAGGCGAACTCCTGGCTCGGTGTCGCCGGCGACACCGGCAGGCTGGCCGGGCCCTCGCTGGCGGCGCTGCTCGTGGCGTTCGGGGGTGTCCCGCTGGCGCTCTTCTTCGACGCCGCGACCTTCGTCTTCTCCCTGCTCTCGCTGGCCTGGTTGTGGCGGCTGGCGCCGCGCCGCCAGGAGCCGGAGGCCGCGGAGGGCGAGAAGCACGGTCCTCGGGAACGGGTGCGCTTCCTCGACGCGATGCGCATCATGCCGCGCGTTCCGTACGTTCTGGGGGCGATCCTCATCTGGGTGCCGGCCCAGATCGGTCTGGCGTCGGTGAGCGTGCTCGGGCCGATCGCCGTGCGGGACACCTTCGGGAGCATCGAGGAGTGGGGCGTCCTCGTGACCTTCCTCGCGGCGGGTGGGCTGCTGGGAGCGCTGGTGAGCGGCATGGTGCGGGTCGCGTGGCGCGGTGTGCTCGTCGTCGTCCTGCTGGCGGTGTCGATGCCGGTCCAGCTGATCGCGCTGGCGTACGGGCAGGACCTGGTGGTGATCGCGGCGGCCTTGTTCCTGACGAGCCTCACCGCCGGGGTCGCGGGCATCGTCTTCGACACGCTGGTACAGCTCTCCGTCCCGGCCTCGATGCTCTCGCGGGTGGGCTCGTTCGAGACCACGATGACCACGGCGATGGTGCCGCTGGGCTTCGCGATCGCGTTGCCGCTGGCGAACCTCGTGGGGCGGACGGCGTACCTGGCCGGGCTGGCGGCCGTCATCGTGGTCACGTCCGGGGCGGTGCTCCTCTGGGCGGTCGCGCGATCGGGCGTGCGCGACCGGTTCGTCGAGGAGTCCGCGGGCGACCTGGCGGGCCGCGATGCCTGACGGGACACGCGGGCTGGCCATGCTCGGCTGGCCGGACGGGGCCGTGTGGCCGCGCGACGAGCACGTGCCCGCGCGGATCGCCGCCGTGCACGGGAGCCTCGCCGAGGCGTGCGCCGTCGCCCCCGGCGAGGCGGCCGGCTGGGTCCGTCACACAGGCGTCAAGCTCGCAGGCACGCTCGATGTCACCCCCGTCGCCGGCGACTGGATCACGATGCGGGGCGTCGAGGTCATGGAGGTGCTGCCGCGCCGCACCGCGCTGTCGCGCCCCGGCCCGGGCGGGCGGGGCCGGCAGGTCCTCGCCGCGAACCTCGACACCGTCGTGGTGACGGTGCCGGTCGATCGCGGGCTGAATCAGAAGATGGCCGAGCGGCTGACCGTCATGGCCTGGGACAGCGGGGCCGTTCCGGTCCTGGCCCTCACCAAGTGCGACGCCTGCCGGGACGTGCCGGGGACCGTCGAGCAGACGGCCTCCCTGGTGCCGGGGGTCGAGGTCGTGGCCACCAGCGCGGTCACCGGCGAGGGCGTCGCACGGCTGCGCGAACTCATGGGCCCGGGGACGACCTCGACGCTGCTCGGCGCGAGCGGCGTGGGCAAGACGTCGCTGCTGAACGTCCTCGGCGGCCACCGCGAACGGGTCGCCGCCGTCGGGCGCGACGGAGAAGGCCGCCACACCACGACGACGCGTCGGCTGCACTTCGTGACGGGCGGCGGCGTCCTGATCGACCTGCCCGGCATCCGGGCGCTGACCCTGTCGGCGCGTCAGGAGGCGATCACCGACGTCTTCACCGAGATCGCCGAGCTGGCCGGAAAGTGCCGGTTCGCCGACTGCGGTCACGAGCACGAGCCCGGCTGCGCCGTACGGCAGGCGGTCGAGACCGGGCAGTTGCCGCGACGCCGCCTGGACGCGTGGGACGCCATCCAGCGGCAGCTCGCGCACGAAGAGCGCAAGCACGATCCGATCGCGCGGGCGGCCGAGAAGGCGAAGTGGAAGGCAGTGTCCAAGGGAATCAGGAGGCGTCAGCGTGGCTGAGACACTCACCCGTCCCCTCACGGAGCGCGCGGTGGCCGGAGGGCGGGAACCGCTGATCATCAGGCGGGCGGCGCTGGACTGGCCGCTGGCGCGGACGGTCCGCGACGGCGGCCTTCTCGCCCGCTTCGGTGACCAGGAGGTGGGCGCCACGCGCACCGGCGAGCGACGGACGATGACTCTCGCCGAGGCGCTCGCGCTGAACAGCGGCGAGTTCGACCCGTGGTATCTGTGCTGGAACGTCCACGACCGCCGCGACGAGCTGGTCGGCGAGCTGCCCGAGGCGTTCGCCTCGTGGTTCGACTGGCTGCCGGAACCGGTGCGCCCCGCCTGGACGTGGATCTTCGTCGGCCCCTCGGGGACCGGCACACCGCTGCATCTGGACACGATGGGCAGCTCGGCCTGGAACGCGCTGCTGAGCGGCGCGAAGGAGTGGCGCGTCATGTCGCCGCGCCGTTCCGTGCGAGCCGGCCTGCTGAGCCAGGCCGTGGCGGAGACGCTGCCCGACGTCGGCGACGTCGAGTACACCTGCACCCAGCATCCCGGTGACCTGCTGTTCGTCCCCGGAGGGTGGGCGCACGAGGTCATGAACACCGGAGACACCGTCTCCATCACAGGAAACTTCGTCAACGCCTCGAACATCGGCACGGTCGAGGCCGCGCTGACCCGTTCCGGCGACGACACCTGGCGCGAGATCACCAGACGGGTACGGCAGGCCGCCACGCGGCTGCGGGAGGAGCAGGGATGAGTGACGTGACGACCGCGGTCGGGCGGCGCTACGCCGTGATCGACGACGCGTTGCCCCTGGACGCCTTCGACGCCTGGGCGAAGGCGGAGCGGGCGGTCACCTACCGGCCCACGTTCAGCTCGATCGACCCGGTCTTCGACGGGGTGGCGTTCCACGCCGACGCCTCGTTCGCGTCGGTGCCGGTCGGCGACGAGCACGGCGCGGCGATGCGGTCGGCCGTCAGGAAGGGGCTCGAAGCCTTGGGCCTCGATCTCGCCGACGGCGAGCATTTCAGATTCTGGCGCTACGGCCGTGGCAGCGGCCTGGGCTGGCACGACGACGGGCGTGGACGCGGAGCGGCGTTCACGTTGTACCTCTCGGGCGAGTGGCGGGCGACGTGGGGCGGCGAGCTGGAGCTGTTCGACTGCCCGGTGGACGATGTGCCGTGCGTGCATTTCGACGTGGCCAGGGACCTGATGGACGCGCCGCTTCCCGCCACGGCGATCGCGCCGCGACCGAACCGGCTCGTGGTGATGGCGGCCGGGACGTTCCACCGGGTCAGGCCGGTGGAGGCGGGCGCGGGCGACCACCTCAGGCGCTCGATCACCGGCTTTCTGGCTCCCAAAGATCAGTACAGACCCTCGAAGCCCCTTCCGAGCAGCCAGAGAGCCGGAACCCCACCGGCTTGACCTTGACGCGACGTCAAACTGTTCAATGAGGGCATGCGGATCGGCGAGCTGGCCGCGCTGGTCGGGGTTTCCACCCGTACCGTGCGCTACTACCACCACCTGGGAATCCTGCCCGAGCCCGAACGGCTTCCCAACGGCTACCGGGAGTACCGGCTGCGCGACGCCGTACGGCTGGCGCGGGTGCGGCATCTGGCCGGGCTCGGGTTGTCGCTGGAGGAGTTGCGGGACGCGCTGGCCGACGACCGGGGCGTGGACTTCCGGGAGGCGTTGCAGGAGCTGGACGCCGACCTGGCCAGGCAGCAGGAGGCCATCGCGGCGCGGCGGGCCCGGCTGGCGGCGTTGCTCGCGCAGCCCGGCCTGAGCCCGGAGTCGATGATGTCCCCCGACGCGGCGGCCGTGCTGCGTGACCTGGGCGGCGGCGGGTCGGCCTTCGGGGCGTTCGACCACGAGCTGCTGACCCTGGCCACCATGTTGTCCGACGAGGAGGGCCAGGCGGGCCTGGCCGAGCTGATGCGCCCGATGACCGAGCCGGGCGCGCTCGCCGCCGGGCACGAGCTGTACCGGCGGCTCGACGAGCTGGCGGACGCGCAGGCCGGGGACGAGCGGATCGGGCCGCTCGCCGCGGACATGGCCGCCCACATACCGGACGGGCTGGCCGGGATGGTGCCCTCCGGCCCGGGGGCCGACCTGTCCTGGATGGAGACGATGATCGGCGAGTTGTCGCCCGCGCAGGCGGAGGTGCTCCGGCTGCTGTTCACGGAACTCACGGAGACCGGGTCCAAGGAGGGGGCGGGATGATGGGCGTGCTGCGCGCGGTCCTCAGGTTCGAGCTGGCGGGGCTGACCAGCGTCGCCCTGTGGGCGGCCCGGCGGCGGCACGGCGTCCCGGCGGGGGCGACCGCCGTGTCGTACGCCAAGGAGCAGGCGTTCACCCTGGGCCTGTTCATGTTCGCGATGGTCGTCGAGACGGCGGTCGTGGACCTGCTGCTGGTGGTGAACGACGTGCCGGCGGCGATCCGCGTGCCGGTGCTGGTCGGCGACCTGTACAGCCTGCTGTTCGTGGTCTTCATGGCCGCCGCCTCCGTCACCAGGCCGCACGTGGTCACCGAGGACGAGCTGCGCGTCCGGTACGCCGCCTACTTCGACCTGCGCGTGCCGCGCGACCTCATCGCCTCCGTCCGGACCGTCCAGAACTACAACGAGGCGCGGCTGATCGGCGTGGACGGCGGCCGGCTGGGCGTCGCGGTCGCGTCCAGGACGAACGTGACGGTGGAGCTGACCGGGCCGGTCGTCGCGGTGCGGCCGCTCGGCGGGCGGGCCGAGGTCACCTCGATCCGCTTCTTCGCCGACGACCCCGCCGCCGCGGTCGCCGCCCTGCGCTCCCCGAGCCGTGCACGCTGAGGGATCCCGGGCGGGCGGCGACCCGCCCGGGATCGTCTGCTCAGCGTGCCGACTGCGAAGTGAGCGCGGTCTTCGCGGCGGCCGCGGTCCGCGGCGGGATGCCGTTCAGGTTGAAGGCGAACCTGGCCGTGGAGTCGGCCACCGCGTCGGCGTCCACGTCCAGCGCGGTCGCGTTGATGTTGGCGATCGTGTCGCACGCCTGGTGGTAGCAGGAGTCGTAGGGCTGGCCCGCGACGCCGCCGAACAGCGCGGCCTCCTCCGCCGTCTTGATGCCCTCGGCGCCGGTGAAGATGCCGCCCGCGGGGATGCCGACCGCGATGAACGGCCCGTAGTCGGAGCGTCCGTCGAAGTCGGTGCCCACGGTGGGCAGGTGGCGGGAGGCGTAGAAGTCGGCGAGCTGCCGCTCGATCTGCGCCGATCCGGGCGGACCGGCCGGCGAGCCCTGGCCGTCGGAGTCGTCGCCGTCGTACAGTTTGTACGCGTAGTTGGGCGAGGCGACCATGTCGAAGTTCAGGTAGACCCGGATCCGGTCGCGCTGGGCCTGGGACAGCTTCTCGACGTACTGGTCGGAGCCGAGCAGGCCGATCTCCTCGGCGGCCCAGAACGCGAAGCGCACCTTGTTCTTGACCGGGAAGAGCGCCATCTCCTCGGCCACTTCGAGGATGGTCGCGCTGCCCGAGCCGTTGTCGTTGATGCCGGGGCCGACGGTCACGCTGTCGAGGTGCCCGCCGACCATGACGACGTTGCGCGGGTCGCCGAACCGGGACTCGGCGATCACGTTGTCGTTGGTGCCCAGGACGAGGTTGGCGTCGACCTTGAGCCGCACGGTCGGCGAGCCGGCGGCCAGCTCGTTGCCGACGGCGAAGTCGGCGAAGACCATGGGCACGTTGGCCCGCCACTCGCCGATGTCCAGCGGGAACGCGTCGGTCCGGCCCGGCTGGCCCTCGTTGAACACGATGATCCCGGACGCGCCGGCCCGGCCCGCGTTGCGGATCTTCTGGGCGAACGCGCAGGTGCCGCGCTGGATGAGCGCGATGCGCCCGGCGACGAACCCGGCGAAGTCCGACTCCTCGCAGCCGCTGGTCGAGGTGGGCGTCGGGGTCGGGGGCAGGGTCAGGTCCACGCCCTGGACCTGCGCGGTCACGTCCCCGGCGGGTGACGGCTGGAAGGAGTAGAAGTCCTCGTTCGGCACGTACGACTTGGCGTCCGGCGCGGTCCGGTTGAGCGTGGGCGGACTGTTCTCGGTCCAGCTCTCGACGAAGTTGATCGGCTGGAACGTGACCTTGTAACCGGCCTTGCGCAGCTTGCCCGCCACGTAGTCGCGGGAGGCGTTGTAGCCGGGCGTGCCGGCGGCGCGGGTGCCGCCGTTGGCGTTGGCGATGGATTGGAGTGCTTCCAGGTGCTTCTTCACGTTCTCGCCCTTGACCTGCTTCACCAGCAGCTTGGCGAAGACGTCGTCGAGCGGGCCCGCGCTCGCCGGGACCGCCATGGCGACGGGTAAGGCGAGAGCGGCGACCAAAGCGATGATGATTCTGCGCATGCAGGCTCCCCTAGGAGTGAGATGCGGAGAAATCCCCCGAGCCGCAATGATTCGCAAGGTAGCCCGTCGAAGCAGCCCTGAGAAGGTCTACCGGCCTACGCCAATGCGTCAATATCCGGACACTACGATGACTCGGCACGCCGGGCGCGGGCGCGACGCTTGCCCTCGTGCATCGCCTGGACGCGGGCCACCGGGATGGTGTGCCCCTCCGCGACCAGGTCGGCGGGCAGCTCGCGCGGCTCCGGCATGAGCTCGGCCCATGGGTCGCGCCCGCCGAGCAGCCCGGCCGCGTTGTGGATGGTGAAGTCGGCGGGCACGACCTGGTCGAGCTCGTCCCAGGGGACGGGGAACGAGACCGGCACGCCCGGCCGCACCCGCGGGCTGTAGGCCGACACGACCGTCGCGCCGCCGGCCCTGGTGGAGTCGATGAACACCTTGCCCGCGCGGTCCTCCCTGATGAAGGCCGTCGTGGCCAGCGCCGGGTCGAGCCGCTCGGCGCGGGCGGCCAGGGCCCGGGTGGCCGCGGCCAGGTCGTCCATGGCGGTGCCCGGCGGGACGGGGACGAACACGTGCACGCCCTTGGCCCCGCTGGTCTTGACCGCGCCCGCCAGCCCGGCGTCGCCGAGCGCCTGGCGGACGAGGTAGGCGGCCCGTACGGCGAGCGGGAAGGAGTCGTCGCCCTCGGGCGGGTCGAGGTCGAGGATCATGTGCGTGGGCCGGCCGTCCAGGAACAGCGCCGGGTGGTACTCGACGGCCCGCTGGTTGGCGAACCAGAGCAGGGTGCGCCGGTCGTCGCACAGCGCGTACGACACCTGCCTGCGGGACGCCTCGGCCCACACGCTGACCGTCCTGATCCAGGAAGGGGCGTATTTGGGCAGGTTCTTCTGCATGAAGGGTTCCTGGCCCGGCCGTACCCGCAGCACCGACAGCGCGCGCCCGCGCAGCGCCGGGACGATGCGGTCGGCGACCGCGTCGAGGTAGTCGACCAGGTCGCGCTTGGTGGCGCCGGACCCGTCGAACAGCGGCTGGTCGAGGTTGGTCAGGGCGACGTCATCGGCGGTCACCCGCCCCACGATGCCCACTGGCCCGCGCCCGGGTCAACCACGGCTCAACCACGGCCGGACCGGGCGAGCTCCCGCGAGGAGCCGATCTCCTCCCGCAGCCGGGCGACCACGCGGCCGGTGCCGGAGTCCGGGTCGGCCGTGTACATGACGATCGCCAGGTCGGGCTGGCCCGGCACGGCCAGGGTCTCGTACCCGAACTCCAGCTCGCCCAGCTCGGGGTGGCGCAGGCGCTTGGTCCCGTACGTCTTCTCGGCGACCCCGTGCTCGGCCCACAGGCGGACGAAGTCGGGGTCGGCCGACAGCTCGGCGACCAGCTCGGCCAGCAGCGGGTCCTCCGGGTGGCGCCCGGCGTACAGCCGCAGGTACGCGACCGTGTCGGCGGCCACCTCGGCCCAGTCGGGGTAGAGGGTGCGCGTGTGCGGCGCCAGGAACACCTGGAGGAGCTGGTTGCGCCGGCCGTCCGGGACGCCGGCGAAGCCGCTGACGCGGTCGGCCAGCGCGTTCCAGGCCAGCACGTCCATCCGGGGCCCGAGGACGAACGCGGGCATGCCGTCGGCCAGGTCGAGCAGCCTGCTCAGTCCGGGCCGCAGGACGGGCCGGCTCACGTGCCTGGCCGGCCGGAGCAGGTCGCGCAGGTGGGCGCGTTCGGTGTCGTCCATGCGCAGGACCCGGGCGACGGCGTCGAGCACGGCGTCGGAGACGTTCTGGACGCGTTCCTGCTCCAGGCGGATGTAGTAGTCGACGCTCACGCCGGCGAGCAGCGCGACCTCCTCGCGCCGCAGGCCGCTGACCCGCCGCCGCCCCGACGTGGGCAGCCCGGCGTCCGCCGGATGGATCCGGGCCCGACGAGAACGGAGAAACTGCCCCAAATCACCTTCCACCGCTTCAGGGTAGTACCGCCGTTACCAGGAAAAGCCGTGCGCTGGGTAAGTCCGTGCGGCTCGGCCAGGGTGAGAGGCATGACGAACTACGAGAACCTCTCGGGCCGCATCGCCGTCGTGACCGGAGCCGCCAGCGGCATGGGCGAGGCCACGGCCCGCCTGCTGGCCGCCAACGGCGCCAAGGTGGCCCTGCTCGCCCGCCGCGCCGACCGGCTGGCCGAGCTGGCCGCCAAGATCGACGCCGACGGCGGCACCGCGCTGCCCGTCACCGTGGACGTCACCGACGACGCGAGCGTGGCCGCCGCCGTGGAGGTCGTCCACACCGGGCTGGGCCGGGCCGACCTGGTCGTCAACGCGGCCGGCGTGATGCTGCCCAACCCCGTCCAGGACGGCCGCCTCGACGAGTGGACGCGCATGCTGGACACCAACGTCGCCGGCGTGCTCCGCGTCACCGGCGCCTTCGCCGCCGACCTGCTGGCCGCCGCCGACGCCGGACGGACGGCCGACCTGGTGAACATCTCCTCGATCGGCGCGCACGTCACGTTCCCCAACTACGCGGTCTACGGCGCGACCAAGGCCGCGCTGACCCACCTGTCGGCCTCGCTGCGCCCGGAGTTCGGCCCGCGGGGCGTGCGCGTGACCAACCTCGAACCCGGCCTGACCGCGACCGAGCTCGGCGACCACATCGACAACGCCGAGCTGGGCGCGCAGCTCGCCGGGATGTTCGAGGCGTTCACCCCGCTGACCGCCGACGAGATCGCCGACCTCATCGGCTACACGGTCAGCCGGGCCCGGCACGTCAACCTGCGCCAGGTGGTCGTGCTGCCGACCGCCCAGGCGTAGGCGGGAAGCCCGCGCGCGTCCGGCGTGTTGACGCCTGCATGGACGATCGTTTCGCGGATGAGCGCGTGATCAGGCAGCTGCTGCACGAGGCCGGGACGTGGGTGTTCGTGGGGCTCGGCGACGACCCGCAGCGCACGGCCTACGACCAGGCCCAGCGCATCCAGGCGCGGGGCAAGAAGATCATCCCGGTCCATCCGGCGGGCCGGCCGGTCCTGGGCGAGCCGGGGTACACGTCGCTGGCCGAGGTGCCGGTCAAGCCCGACGTGGTGGCGGTCTACCGGCGTTCGGAGTTCGCCGGCCAGGTCGTGGACGAGGCCATCGCGGCCGGCGCGAAAGCGGTGTGGCTGCCCATCGGCGTGATCGACGAGGCGGCCGCCCAGCGCGCCCTCGACGCCGGGCTCGACGTCGTCATGGACCGCTGCCCCGCGGTGGAATGGGCGTTGCGCCGCAATCCCTGATCGCGAGGTACGGTGCGGTGAGGGAGGGCGGATCCATGGAAGACGACCACATCACCACGATCGGCACGTGCTTCGCGTGCAAGCGCACGTTCCCCTACACCACCGCGAACGTCACCATGATCACCATCGACCCGGAGACCGGCCTGCCTCCGGACCGGACGGTGCTCGGCACCCAGCGTGAGCCGGCCCCGGAGGCCCTGGCCCGGTCGGTGCCCGAGCCCGTCTGCCCCGACTGCCTGACCAGGGCGCGCGAGTTCAAGGAGCGCATGAGCTCCCCCGCGCCGTTCGAGACCTGGCGCCGGCCCGAGCCGAACTGACCTCAGCCGGCCGGCGGCCGGGCGCTCCCGGCGCAGAGCTCCTGGTAGGCCAGCGCCAGCAGGGTCACCACCGCCGTGCCCGCGGCGGGCCCCACGACGAGCGCCGCCGACAGCTCGCCCGCGTGCCAGCCCGCCGCCGTGATCGCCGCCGACGTCAGCACCGTGACGCCGAACGTCGCCGCCCACAGCGGCAGCAGCCGCAGGTAGGCGAACACCAGCGGGAACGCCGCCCACACGAACGGCGCCGCCGCCACCGCGAGCACGGCCCAGCACGCGGTCACCAGCCCCAGCCACACCCGCCCGAGCATCGGCCGCGGCGGGCCGCCCTGGATCGCCTGACCCAGGCCGTAGAGCAGCCCGAGCAGCACGCCCCCGGCGGCCTCGGCGGACCGCTGCTCGCCCAGCACGGCCAGCACGGCGATCACCAGCGACGCCCAGAAGGCGCCGTGGACGGACCACCTGAGCAACCGCAATACGGAAGACATCCACGGAAAGTCCATAACTGTTCACCAACAGTAACGGAAGCTCCCCGGTGCTGAGAAGGTCAGCGGCGGCGCAGGGTGAGCACGAAGTACAACACCCCGGCCAGCAGCAGCGCGATGACCACGCCGATGTTGGCCGCCCCGAACGTGCTGTTCCGCAGCTCGTCGCTCATCAGGAACCCCACGACCGCCGCGATGTGCTCGTCCGCGGACGTGATCAGGCCGATGCCCACGACCGAGGCCACCACCAGGGAGACCAGCCCGGCCGGGTTGAGGGCGGGCGCGCCGGGACGCAGCAGGCGCTCGTCGTAGGCGCGGCCGCCGTCCCGCAGCCGCCACATGTCCACCAGGAAGATCGCCACCCAGGCGGCCATCACCACGCCGATGATCGCCAGGAACGCCTGGAAGGTGCCGAAGAAGTTGTCGGAGACGAACAGCAGGTAGTAGCCGCCGAGCACCATGAGGAACCCGTCGATCAGCACCGCCAGGTGCCGTCTGACCGGCACGCCGAGGGCCAGCATCGACAACCCCGACGAGTAGATGTCCATGATCGCCCCGGCCAGGAAGCCGCCGATCGCGGTCAGCAGGTACGGCAGCAGGAACCAGGTCGGCAACGCCGCCGCCAGCGCGCCCACCGGGTCGCCGCCCGCCGCCTCGGCCAGCTTCGGGTCGCCGCCGGCCAGCAGCACGCCGAACACCAGCAGCACCATCGGCGGCAGCGCGCCGCCCAGCGTCGTCCACAGGGCCACCGACCTGGGCCGGGAGCCGGCGGGCAGGTAACGGGAGTAGTCGGCGCCGCAGTTGACCCAGCCCAGGCCGAGCAGGGTCATGGAGAGGATGACGCCGCCCACCCAGCCGCCGGGGCCCGCCGTCGTCTCCAGCGAGCCGCCCAGCCTGGGCAGCATGAGGATCAGGTAGACGACGGTCAGCACGACGAACGCGTACGTCAGGTAACGCTGGACGACCATGATCATGGCGTGGCCGTACACGCCGACGGCGATCACGACCAGCGCCGCGACGGCGAAGCAGCCGGCGGTGGCGGTCGTCTCGGGGATCCCGGGCGCCACGCGGCGCAGGATGGCGGCCCCGCTCTGCGCGGAGAGCGTGACGAGCACGATCTCCCAGCCCACGTTCGACACGTACGACAACGCCGCGGGCAGCTTGTTGCCCTGGTACCCGAAGGGCGCCCGGCCCAGCGTCATCGTCGGCACGCCGGACCGGCTGCCCGCGACGGCGACCAGGCCGACCAGCAGGAACGACAACGCGTACCCGACCGCGCCGGTCACGACGGCGGGGACGACGCCGAGGCCGAGCCCGACGACGTACACGCCGAACGCCACCCCGAACAGGGACAGGTTCGCCCCCGCCCAGGGCCAGAACAGGTCGGACGGTCTTCCCCGCCGCTCGCTGTCGGGGACGGCGTTGATGCCGTTCCGCTCCACGGCCATCGTGTCCATGATCACTTGCTCCTTCGCGGGGGGCCGGCAAAGAAATCATTGTCCGCCTAGGACGATATTTCCCACCCTGGGGGGAATCATGATCGCTGCCGCTGTTCCGCAGAGAGGTCGCGATGCAGGCACCCGGTTCCGACACGCGCAGGCGGGCGCTGGGCGTGTGCCTGGTCGCGGCGTTCATGTCGGGCCTGGACGTGAGCATCGTCAACGTCGCCCTGCCCTCCATCCGCGCGGGCCTGCACGCCTCGGACGACGGCCTGCAGTGGACGCTGTCCGGCTACGCGCTCACGTTCGGCCTGCTGCTGGTCCCGGCCGGGCGGATGGGCGACGCCAGGAGCCGCAGGACGCTGTTCATGTGGGGCGTGGTGCTGTTCACGGCGGCCAGCGCGGCCTGCGGCTTCGCCTGGAGCATGCCGGTGCTGATCGCGGCCCGGCTCGTGCAGGGCATGGCGGCCGGGATGCTGAACCCGCAGGTGTCCGGCCTGATCCAGCAGATGTTCCTGGGCCACGAACGCGGCCGGGCCTTCGGCGCGCTCGGCGCGACCATCGGCGTGTCCACCGCCGCCGGGCCGCTGATCGGCGGCGCGCTGGTCACCGGGTTCGGGGCCGCGCAGGGCTGGCGATGGGTGTTCCTGGTGAACCTGCCCATCGGGATCGCGCTGCTGCCGCTGGCCTGGAAGTGGCTGCCCGAGCCCGCCCCCGGGCCGGTGCGCACCGGGCGGCGGGAGAGCATGGACCCGGTCGGCGTGCTGCTGCTCGGCGTGGGCGTGGCGACGCTGCTGCTGCCGTTCATCCAGCAGCACCAGTGGAAGGGCGAGGCCAAGTGGCTGCTCGTGCCGGCCGCGCTGCTCGTGCTGGCCGGGTTCGTGCTCTGGGAACGGCTGTACCCCAGGGAGCCGCTGGTGGACCTGTCGCTGTTCGCCAGGCGGTCCTACAGCCTCGGGTCGGCCATCGCCCTGTTCTACTTCGCCGGGTTCACCGGGATCTTCTTCGCCTTCACCCTGTACCTGCAGAGCGGCGAGGGCTACAGCGCGCTGCTGGCCGGGTTGTCGATCACGCCGTTCGCGCTGGGGTCGGCCGGGTCGTCGGTGGTGGGCGGCAGGCTCGTGGGCCGGGCGGGCAGGAAGCTGGTCGCGGTGGGGCTCGGGACGGTGATCGCGGGCCTGCTGGCGACCATGGTGGCGACGCTGCTGGTGCCGGGGGCCGGCGTGGGCGCGGCGACCGCGCTGCCGCTGCTGGTCGCGGGCATCGGCAGCGGCCTGGTGATCTCGCCCAACCAGGCGATCACGTTGTCGGAGGTGCCGCCCGCCGGTGGCGGCAGCGCCGCCGGGGTGCTGCAGACCGGGCAGCGGCTCGGGTCGGCGATCGGCATCGCGGCGGCGGGCTCGGCGTTCTTCGGCTCGCTGCCGCAGGGCTGGCCGACGGCCTTCCGGCACGGCCTGTGGGTGGTGCTGGGGTTCGTGGTCATGGCGCTGGCCGCCGCCCTCTACGACCTCTTCCGCTCCCGCGCCGCCCACTGACCGGGCTGCTGCCGGGCGGTTACAGGTCGGCGGGGTCCGGATCGTCCTCGTCGCCGTACTCGGCGGGGGTGAGCGGGCCGCGCGTCCTCGCCGGCTCGCGGTCGGGGACGCGGACTCGCCGGACGGGCTCGGGCTCCCCCGGCACCCGGACGGTCAGCCCGGGGGCGAGCAGCTCGACGCCGGCGTGCTCGGGAGTGCGCCGGACCCGCCAGGACGCCGCCAGGGCCAGGGCGAGCAGCAGCTCCGCGGCGCCCCCGCCGTAGAACATGATCTCCGCCGCGCCCCTGAGCTGGTCGGAGGGCACCGGCAGGTCCAGCCATCCGGCGTACATCACCTGGGACAGGCCCGCGTGCACGGCGACCGCCACCCCGACCACGGCCAGCCGCACCGGCACCGGCGGGCGGCGCGGCGCGGGGTCGGGCCCGGCGACGACCCAGGCGAACAGGTATCCGGTCAGCAGGAGGTACGCGTGCACCGGCGGCGCGGGGACGAGCCCGTACAGGGGCGTGCAGGACAGGGCCGCCATGCCGCCGGCGCCGAGCGCCAGCGCGGTCCACGGGTTGGCCGGCAGGCGGACGGCAGGCCCGCGGAGCGACAGGGTCAGGCGGCGGGCCTGCGCGACCGGCAGCGAGCGCAGCAGCAGCGTCACCGGCGCGCCGAGGGCCAGGAACAGGGGCGCCGGAATGCCGATCAGCAGGTGCTGCAGCACGTGGCCGCGGAAGTCGGTCGCGGCCAGCGCGGCGACGGGGTCGGTGAGCGCCACGGTCACCAGCGCGCAGCCACCGGCGAAGCTCGCGGTACGCCACCGGCTCCACGCCGTCCGCCCGGCCAGCACCACGTACGTCACCAGCACGACGAGCGCCGGCGCGGCCCAGAACCCGCTCAGGTGGTGAGCATGCGGCACAGATCGATCACCTCGCCCATGTGTCGCGGCAGCCGCCCGGCGAGGACCGGCGGCCTGCCCGTGGCGCCTCCCACGTGATCCACTATTCGAGCGGGACGCCGGGCCGGCCCGGCGGGACACCCCTCTTTGCGGGCCGCTTGCCGAATCTCGATCCGGGGTTTTCCCCGCTCGAGTCTCCATGGGTAGGTCTCAGGGGATGGCGAAAAGGCTCTTTCCCCGCTCGATCCGCGGGCGCCTGACCACGCTCGCGACATTGGTGGCGGCAGTGGTCCTGGCTGTCACGGGCACGCTCGCCCTCACCCTCGGGCCGGACAACCTGCACGGGCTGGTGGAGACCCGGGTGGAGCTGGCCGTCCGCAGGGTGGCCAGCGAGGCCCGCGCCGGGCAGCTGCCCGCGACGCTGGAGGCCCCGGCCCGGGTGCAGCTCCTGCAGGTGATCGACGCCGACGGACGCGTGCTGGCCACCAGCCCCGGCCTGCACCACGGCCAGCGGCTGTCCGGCATGCGGGTGGACAAGCCGGAGACCCTCTACAGCGCCGAGAGCACGCTCACCGGCCTCCGGGACGAGAAGGAGGCCCAGTACCTGATCATGGCGATGAAGGTGCGCACCCCCGACGGCCGGCTCGTCACGGTGTACGGCGCCTCCTCCCTCAGCGACGTCAACCGGGCGCTGTCCTGGCTGAACGCGGTGGTGTTCCTCGGCACGCCCATCGCCCTGGTGATCGTCGCCGGCATCACCTGGGTCGTGGTCGCCTCCGCGCTGCGCCCGGTCGAGCGCATCCGCGCCGAGCTGGCCGAGATCACCGGCCGCGACCTGAGCCGGCGCGTGCCCGTCCCCGAGACCGGTGACGAGATCACCGACCTGGCCGCCACCACCAACCACACCCTCGACCGTCTCGAACGCTCGGCCGAGACCCAGCGCCGCTTCGTCGCCGACGCCTCCCACGAGCTGCGCAGCCCCATCTCCGCCCTGCGCACCCAGCTGGAGGTCGCCAACGCCTACCCCGACGAGACCGACTGGCCCGCCACCGGCGCCCGCGCCCTGGCCGCCGCCGAACGCCTCACCGGCATCATCGACGAGCTGCTCCTGCTGGCCCGCCTGGACGCCGGCGCCATCCCCGACCGCCGCGTCGTCGACATGTGCCGCCTGGCCGAGGAGCAGGTACGCCGCCGCGCGGGCGGCAAGATCCCCATCGTCGTGGACATGTGCGCCCACGCGCCCGTCCTCGGCTCGCCCGTCCAGCTCGACCGGCTGCTGACGAACCTGCTGGACAACGCCACCCGGCACGCCGCGCACCGGATCGACCTCAAGGTGTGGGTGGAGGGCGACCACGTCTATGTCTCGGTCACCGACGACGGCGACGGCATCCCGCCCGCCGACCGCGAGCGCGTCTTCGAACGCTTCACCCGGCTGGAGGACGCCCGCCGGAAGGAGAAGGGCGGCAGCGGGCTCGGCCTGGCGCTGTCCCGCGAGATCTGCGCCTCGCACGGCGGCACGCTCAAGGTCGTCGACCACGAGCCGGGCGCCCGCCTGGTGGCCTGTCTGCCGCTGTACCGCGAACAGGAACGCCCCGCCGACTCACCGCACCGGTCCTGACGTCCGGCTCACCGCACCGGGTCCTGGCGTCCGGACGCACGCCGTCGCGCTCTGTCCGGACGAGCCGGAGGGCCCGCACGGCGGGACCTCCGGCCCGGAGATCACTTGATCATCGTGATGCGGTCGGCCGCCGACGGGCTGATCGGCGAGTGCGCGGTCAGGTACGCCGTGAACGCGTCGAGGTCGACCGGTCCGCTCCACGTGTCCGTGCTCTGCGTGAACACCGAGAAGCCGTCACCGCCGCCCATCAGGAAGTTGTTCGCGGCGATCTTGATCGACTGCGTGTCCGTGACGGGGGCGCCGTTGAGCTTGACGTCCGACACGCGCGACCCCACCGGCTTGGTGGTGTCGAAGGTGTAGGTCAGCGACGACGACACCTGGAGCAGCCGGTGGTTGATCGCGCCCGTCGCCGGGTTGGGCGTCCAGACCTGCTGCTCCAGCAGCGCCTTGAGCTGCGCGCCCGTGTACGTGCGCACCTGCACGATGTTGCTGAACGGCTGGACGGCGAACGCCTCGCCGTAGGTGACGACGCCGTCGCCCTCGGCCCCCGACTGCGCGTACGTCAGCGAGGTGCGGATGCCGCCCGGGTTCATCAGCGCGATCTCGGCGCCCGCCGGCTTGGCCGCCTCCAGCTGGGAGTCGGCGATGAGGTCGCCGAGCGGCGTCTCCGGCCTGGTGGTCGCGGCCGAGGTGTTGGTGACGACGTTGGTGATGTCGCCGGTGATCGAGCCGATCTTGCGGTTGGCCACTTCGGCGCTGCGCGTCCGCCACGTCTGGACCTGCGCCTCGACCTGCGGGTCCGGGGTGACCGTACGGGCGACGACCTTGTTGTCCGCGGTGACCGAGGAGCGGACCACGTCCTGGGTGCGCTTGTCGACCCGCAGGTCGATCTGGGTCAGCACGCGGCCGAACGACGAGCCCTGCGTGTAGTAGCGGTCCTGGCCCGCCGGGTCCTTGGTCTTGCAGATGTAGGCCTGGTGCGAGTGGCCGCTGATGACCAGGTCGATCTGCGGGTTCAGCTCCCTGGCGATGCGCGAGCCGGCGTTGGCGGTGTTCGCCGAGCACGCGTCCGGGCTCTGGTTCGGGGTGGTCGAGTCGCCCTCGTGCATCAGGACGACCTGCGCCTTGACGCCCCTGCGCGCCAGGTAGGCCGAGGCCCGGTTCGCCGCGGCGACCTCCTCGGTGAACTGCAGGCCCTTGATGCCCTCGGCGGTGACGATGGTCGGCGTGGTCGCCGTCACCAGGCCGATGAAGCCCACCTGCACGCCGTTGATCTTCTTGACGTAGAACGGCGGCAGGGCGTACTGGCCGGAGCCCTCCTTGAGGACGTTGGCGGCGAGGAAGTCGAAGTCCGTGCCCTTCCACTGGCCGGCGGGCGAGCAGCCGTCCACCGGGTGGCAGCCGCCGTTCATGAGGCGCTGCAGCTCGCCGTACCCCTCGTCGAACTCGTGGTTGCCGGCCGCGGTGGCGTTGAGTCCGAGTGAGCCGAGCACCTCCAGGGTGGGCTCGTCGTGGTAGGCGGCCGAGATGAGCGGGGACGCGCCGATCAGGTCGCCCGCCGCCACGAGCAGCGTGTTCTCGGTACGCGCCTGCTTGACGTACGTCGCCAGGTACGACGCGCCGCCGGCGATCGAGTACTTGCCGCCGGGCAGCCCGGTCAGCGAGCCGTCGGCGTCGACGAGGGGGCCGTCCGGGTCGAGGATGCGGCTGGAGGAGCCCGACGGCGGTTCGAGGTTGCCGTGCAGGTCGTTGATGCTCAGCAGGCGGACCGGGACGGTCGGCCCGCCGTTGCCGGTTCCGCGATCGGCCGAGCCGCTGGTCGCGGCGACCGCGGGCGCCATGGCCAAGGCGATCCCGGCCGCGGTGGCGGCGCCGGCCGTGCACAGCCGGAGGAGGGTGCGTGACGTCATGAGAGGGACGTTACGACGTCTCCCTATGCAACGAATGTCGCAAAGGTAACGATTGACCGGGGCAGCCCATGGCATTGTTCGCCATTGGTACGCCTAGAGTTCCTTATGTGGGTGCACATGTGAAGATCTGCGAACGGCTCGACGACGACGAGGTCTCCCAGGTTCTCCGCATCGTCGAGGCGGCGACCGAGACGGACGGGGTCCGCCCGCTCAACGAGCACGTGATGCTCCATCTCCGGTACGGCGGCGACCCCCGTGCCCGCTCATTGCTGCTGCACGCCGACGACGGCGCGCCCGCGGGCTACGCGCACGTCGACCCGACCGACGAGGTCGAGGGGCCGAGCGCGGAGCTGGTCATCCATCCCGCCTACCGGCGACAGGGCCACGGGACGCGGCTGCTGCGGGCCGTGCTGGAGCTGACCGGCGGCAGGGTGCGGCTGTGGGCGCACGGCGATCACGCCGGCGCCGGGGCGCTGGCCGCGTCGTTCGGCTTCGACCGGGTGCGCTCGCTGTGGCAGATGCGCCGCTCGCTGTTCGCCCCGCTGCCGCCCTACACGCTTCCGGAAGGTGTGGAGCTGCGCACGTTCGTCCCGGGCCAGGACGAGGAGGCGTGGCTCAAGGTGAACGCCGCCGCCTTCGCCCACCACCCCGAGCAGGGCGCCTGGACGCTCGACGACCTGCACCGGCGCGAGCGCGAGCCCTGGTTCGACCCCGAGGGCTTCTTCCTGGCCGTCCGCGGCGACCGGCTCGCCGGCTTCCACTGGACCAAGATCCATGGCTCGTCCGAGCACGGCCACGAGCCGCTCGGCGAGGTCTACGTCGTGGGCGTCGACCCCTCCCAGCAGGGCACCGGCCTGGGCCGGGCGCTCACCCTGGCCGGACTGACCCACCTGCGCTCGCGCGGCCTCGCCCACGCGATGCTCTACGTGGACGAGGCCAACACGGCCGCGATCAGGCTGTACGAGTCCCTGGGCTTCGCCCGCTGGGACGTGGACGTGATGTACGCCGGCGGATAGCCCCCGGCGCCCCACTCCACGTCACGCCCTGCTCCACCGTCGGGCCCTACTCCACCATCAGGTGGAGGACGCCGTAGGCCAGCGCCGCCACGAGGGCCGCCGCCGGGATGGTGAGCACCCAGGCGGTCACGATGTTGCCGGCCACGCCCCACCGCACGGCGCTCAGCCGCTTGGTCGCGCCGACGCCCATGATCGCCGTGGTGATGGTGTGGGTGGTGGAGATCGGCGCGCCGAACCCGATCGCGGCTCCGTACAGGACGGTGGCCGCGGCCGACTCGGCGGCGAACCCCTGGGGCGGGTCGAGCGCGATGATCCGCCGGCCGAGCGTGCGCATGATGCGCCACCCGCCGGCGTACGTGCCGAGCGAGATCGCACCGGCGGCGCTCAGGATGACCCACTGCGGGATCCCCTCGCCGGGGCTGGCGTACCCGCCGACCGTGAGCGCCAGGAAGATGACGCCCATCGTCTTCTGCGCGTCCTGCAGGCCGTGCCCGAGCGCCATGGCGGCGGCCGAGACGGTCTGCGCGTAGCGGAAGCCGCGGTTGGTCCTGCCCGGCTGGCTGTTGCGGAAGATCCAGTAAATTGCGATCATGATCAGCGCGGCGAGGCTGAACCCGATCAGCGGCGACAGGATCATCGGGATGACGACCTTCTCGACGACGCCGTCCCAGTGCACCACGCTGGCCGAGGCCAGCGCGGAGCCCACCAGGCCGCCGATGAGCGCGTGACTGGAGGAGGAGGGCAGCCCGAAGTACCAGGTGATCAGGTTCCAGACGATCGCGCCGATGAGCGCCGCGGCCACGACGACCAGGCCGTGCGGACCGTTGGGAGCGTCGATGATCCCTTTTCCGACGGTCTGCGCCACCTGAGTGCCCAGGTGGGCGCCGATGAAGTTCATCGCCGCGGCCATGAACAGCGCGGCCCTGGGGGTGAGCGCCCGGGTCGAGACGGAGGTCGCGATGGCGTTCGCCGCGTCGTGGAACCCGTTGGTGTAGTCGAAGGCCAGGGAGATGACGACCACGCCGATGACGAGGGCGAGCGTGAGGTCCACTGGGCCTAGCTTTCCTTGACCGCGATCGACTCGACGGTGTTGGCCACGTGCTCGAAGGCGTCGGCGGCCTCCTCCAGGGCGTCGACGACCTCCTTCATCTTCATGACGGTGAGCGCGTCGTACTCACCGCTGAACAGCTTGGCCAGCAGCCTGCGGTAGACCTGGTCACCCTGGTTCTCCAGGCGGTTGACCTCGATCCAGTACTCGTTGAGGTTCTTCATGGAACGCAGCCGGGGCATCGCCTCGGCGGTCAGCTCGGCGGCGCGTTCCAGGACCTCGACCTGCCGGACCACGTCTTTGGGGAGATGGTCGATCTGGTAGAGGACGATGAGGTCGGAGGCGGCCTCCATCGCGTCCATCACGTCGTCGAGGTTGGAGGCGAGGCGGTAGATGTCCTCACGGTCGAACGGAGTGATGAAGCTCTCGTTGAGCCGGTTCATGATCGCATGGGTGCGTTCGTCACCGGCGTGCTCGCAGGCGCGCATCTTCTCGGCCAGGGCTTCCCTGTCCGATCCGTCACTGATGATCTCGACCAGCAGACGGGATGCCGTGACCAGGTTGTTCGCGGAGTCGGCGAACAGGTCGTAGTAGCTGTCCTCACGTGGCGTGAGACGCAGGCGCACGTCGTTCTCCAGATGTGCGGGGATGGTCCGTGGAAGAGGGTACGGGTTACCAGGCGAAATGCGAACTTCATGTCTCCTTCGCCTTCTGGCTACCCTGCGTATGTTGTGCGACACCGGCGTCCGGAGTAGTTTGGCCGCTTTTTGCAGGGAAATCCGGCCGGTGACGTGGCCTGTTGTGGGGTGTGCGGAGGGCTCATCCTTCCGCGACGTTCCCTAAATGTTCACCTGTTGTTCACTCAAATCTTCGTCCGGTGGAAGTTCCTGAACGACCGGGACGGAGTCGGGCCCCGCTGCCCCTGATACCGGGACTCGTACTTGGCCGATCCGTACGGGTGCTCGGCGGGCGAGCTGAGCCGGAACACGCACAACTGCCCGATCTTCATCCCCGGCCACAGCTTGATGGGCAAGGTCGCCACGTTGGACAGCTCAAGCGTGACGTGCCCGCTGAACCCGGGATCGATGAACCCGGCGGTGGAGTGCGTCAGCAGGCCCAGCCGTCCGAGCGAGCTCTTCCCCTCCAGCCGCGAGGCCAGGTCGTCGGGAAGCGTGATCACCTCATAGGTGGAGGCCAGCACGAACTCCCCCGGATGCAGGATGAACGGCTCGTCACCGGCCGGCTCGACCATCCGCGTGAGATCCGGCTGCTCCACGGAGGGGTCGATATGGGGGTACTTGTGGTTCTCGAAGACACGGAAGTAGCGGTCGAGCCGTACGTCGATGCTGGACGGCTGGATCATGTCCTGGTGGAAGGGGTCTAGGGCGAGCCGGCCGGAGTCGATCTCAGCAAGGATGTCACGGTCAGATAGCAACACGGTGAGCCAACTTACCGTCCCGGCCGGAAAAGGTGGGGCGTTGGGTTTGCTGTTGGGGGGCAAGTTTCCGCTACAGTGGGGACGCGTACTTCGGTTCGTGCGGGTGTAGTTCAATGGCAGAACATCAGCTTCCCAAGCTGACAGCGCGGGTTCGATTCCCGTCACCCGCTCCAACTCCTCAGCACTCCGCCTCTTTGAGGGCTCCCTGAGCAGACGCCACCCACCCGTTGCATGGTTACCCGGTGGGCCTGCCGATGCCCGCCCCTGACCGGCCTCGCTTCGCTCGGCCTGCCTTCCTGAGGCTTCGCCAGATGGCGAGGGGCTACCGCCCCTCGAACTCCCCGCCGCGCGGCCTGCGTCTTCGCCTCCTCCACGAGCTTGCTCAGAGGTCGACGATGTGCCCGGCATGCTCCGTCGCAATGCCTGGTCGATCAATGCTTTTAGTCCGCGATGGTGGCCTGACTGCGCAGTGACCAGTCAGGCGCGCCAAGCAGAGGGTCGCCGAGCCGGGACTCCGACGCACCCGATCAGGACCCACGGAAGCTACACCCTGATCGGAAAAACGCGCACGAATGCTTGCATCCTGCAACCCGGATGCCGCCCACGGCCATCTCACCTGTGCATGGCCGTCGCGTACATCTGAGGAGGGCCTTCGCCCGAGTACCGGTTCAGCTCTCCTCCTGGATGACCGGTTCCACCCAGCGGATGGAAGCCGCCGCAGGGGTGGCAGCCGGATCCGTCATGGCCACCAGCTCCCGCCGGCTGGGAGTACTGGGGTTCCTGAGGAGATGCCCGCAGGGCCTCCAGACACACCGCAGCTGGCCGAACGAAGGAACGGCGGCCTGTTCGGCAGCAAGAAACGACTCGAAGAGGAGAACGCCCAAGTACGGCAATGGGTGGAGCGCCTGGGCAACGCGACATCTACAGGCCCCCAAGTAGCTTGGCGTCCGTGGAGGAAGAACATCCGGGCCAACAGCCCGTGCAGTGGCCAGAGCGACGCAAGGACGTGCTCGAATCACTACGAGCCCTGAGTGACCGCGACTACCAGGACCAACACGGGCGATCCGGGAAAGGACGGCCGGACCTCACCGCTGCCGTGCACTGGCTCATCGACGACACCTCCATCGACCAACACGGCGCACGAGCCCTGATCCCCCATCTCTTCTTCGATCAACGAGAAGCCGACCTCGTGCAGACGGTGGTCGACGCCCTCTTGCACGTACTCGATGATCTCGGCCCAACCGCTCCGGACAACGCGTATCTCGACCATCCTGAATGGACCAACGTCCTGAACTCGGCTGGCGCCGCCTACCTCGCCTTGTCCTCCGACAAGCACGGCTCAAGACGAAACTCCGCGCAACGCCCTTGCACATAGGAGCGTCAGGCGGGGAAGGTGCGCGCGGGCCGCAACAAATCTATAGTGGCGGAGCTTCACACCCTACGTACTGAGGTCTTCACGTGGACCACCTGATCGGAATGCTGTATCAGACAATCCCCCTAACGCTGGGTGGAGTCATCTTCGTCGCCTTGTTCTTGGCGTTTCGACGCACGCAGCGGCACGCCCACTATCTCCTGTGGCCGGCAGCCGCCTGGTTCCTGGCTGCGTTGGACGAGTGGTACATGAGTACCTACCAGCCGGAGATGAACATTCGAATCGACGCTCTACCCTGCTTAGCGCTGATGGCCATCAGCACATTGACCTGCGTTCCAATGGCCTTCATTCGTCGGCGGGCGTAGTCAAATCGCACCACAGGCCCGGCAGGGCAGGATCGGCAAGCAGGAAGACAGACACACAGGCGGTGAAGCGGGTTGGTGATCGGGAGCTACCGGGAACTGTTCTCCGCGCTCCGTAAGCGGCCACTCATGTTTCTGCCTCGGGCGGATTTCACCAGCGTCGTTGCGTTTGTCGCAGGCTGTGATCAGGGAAACGCGGGCACCCTGCTCACCGGCTTCCGGGAATGGCTGGTGACCCGTGTCGGGTGTGGGGACAATCTGGTCTGGTGGAGCCTCGTTCTGCGTCTGACCGAGCCGGAAGGCACGAAGAGCGCGCGCGACATGGATGCCGACACTGACGCCCGCGCCGTCGAGACGCTGCTGCAATGCCTGGATGACTTTCTGGCATTAAGTGAGGAGCACGACGGACTGCGTAGGATCTACGCCGCTCACCAGGCATGGCTCGACGCTCGCGAGCTCCACCACTGCCTCGCATCAGGAGCAGCGGCGTGCCCGGCCGTGGATTGGCCGAGGCCACCGACCGAATGATGGGCCCTGGTTTCGGGGACAAGGAAAGATCACGACTTTGATCGCGTGCCAGATCCGTGCCAGAACAGACAGGGAGCCGCGGTCACTCACGGAAACTCACGGCTGCTCGACCCACTCTGGCCTGCACCCCCGTTTTCTCAGCACAGCAAGATCAGTAGATGGTTCCCAAGCTGACAGCGCGGGTTCGGTCCCCGTCACCCGCTCCACATGCCCCAGGTCACGGAGTGAATCCCGACCCGGACCTTGATCATTTCTAGAGCTGTCAGCCGAACTTGCTCAGTCCTGCGGCTTGCGCCAGATGATGCTGTAGCGCAACAGAAGGCGACGGCGATACTGGGAGCCAGGCAGCATCTCGGCGGACAACGCTCGGCACGGTCCGTCTCAGTGCGCGGGCGAGCATGCCCTCGCCGCAATCTACGTCGAGGGCGCGCTGAGGACCATCAGGGATCGCGCGCAGGATGCGGGGGGTAATGGATGTTGTGGTTCCAACGTCTGCGGTTCTCCACGGTCATGTGTCGATCCTGCCGGACAGCCGTTGGCGGATCCCTCTCAGACCCCCTAGCCAAGTGAAGCGCGTGATCGGCCAGGAGACGGGCCCCACTGTGCCTACGGCCTGCGATCCACCTCATGCCGTCACGTACTGAAGTGGGAATCCGACGACCAAGTACGCCAGTGGCGCGAGGGCCAGGGCCGTCAGCAGGGTCGGCATCCGCTCTCTTTGCCGGCGTGCCATCACCAGCGGTACAAGGACCAGGACGGCCAGACAGGCCCATGCCTGCGGAGCGTAATGCAGGACGAAGGCATAGAGGATGCTTTCCATCCCGAAGACACCTCCCAGCGCGGCGAGCCCTATGACACGGTTACGGGTGGTGCGTCCGTTCCACCACCACAGCCCAGCCACACCGAACAACGGGCCGCTGATGACCGCCATCACAAGCCACACCAGCGGATAGGTGAGGCTGCCCATGCCGTCCCGGCCGAACTCCGCGTACCCGTAATACCCAACGACCAGGCCGATCGAGGCACACAGGCCGGCGACGGCGGCTGACCGCGCTGACGCCCAACCGGCAAGCAGGGCGCCGACGACGAACGCTGGGACACACCAGACAGCACCGGAGTTGGCGACCTGGTTCCAGGCGCCTGGAAGCCAGCCCTGAGCAAGATTGGTGACAACACCGAATCCCAGGCCTGCCAGCAGTGCGGATGCGCACCAGACGCTGAGCTTTGCGATCGGCCCGAAGCGGCTGCTCATCAGGAAGATCCCCCTGTCTTCCCTCGCTGGACACCGGCGGGTCGCAACCCTATATGCAAGCCATACATGCTGTGCCTAGTTGATGATCACGTCGTCACCGCAAGATCCCTCACTGACAAACCAGCACGATGTACTCACAGGCAACCACCCCTTAGCGGCGCTGTTGATCGCGCCATTGGGGAAGTGGTCGCGATCACTGCATGCCAGATGCATGCCAGAACGGACGGTGATCAACGGCGAGTCGCAGGGACTCACGGCCACTCGACCAGCCTTGACCTGCCTCCCCATTTCCCCAGCTCAGGACGGCAAGATCAGTAGCCCATTCCCAAGCTGACAGCTCGGGTTCGGTTCCGAGGGTGTTCCCGGTGTGACGAAGGTCTTGGAAGTGAAAGCCGCTGAGCTTGGCCCCCTCGGGGCCGACGAAGACGTGCCCGTCGTCGGACTGCTCGGCGTAGGTCTCCATGCGTGCGCGAGGGTCTGCACCGCAGGTCAGAGATTGTTGGACAGCAGGACGAGTGACGCCCTGCAAATCGTCGGCACTCCGATTTTGGGAGCCAACGGGCCGTACGGCTCCGGACCGAGTTGGATTGATCTGAACAGGCGACTCGGTCACGACCTGCGGGGCGAACTGGCCTGAACGGCTCTGGACATCCTTTGGGAACCTTCCGATCAGATGTCGCGGGTCGCGTCGCGATCTGATCGCTGCGTGACGCAGATCACATCCCCTGACACGAACTCGTGCCGCCCCCTCGGGCGAAAGCTGCTGAACCACCGCTCAGGGATTGGAGCACCATGTGACCGATGACGAATCCGACAGGGCTGTCGACGCCGAGCTGATACGGCGGTCGGAGCACGACCCGGAGTCCTTCGCCGACCTGTTCGACAGGCACGCGCCCGCACTACGGCGTTACGTTGCCCGGCGGCTGGGCCCCTCTCTTGCCGACGACATCGTCTCCGACGCCTTTCTGACCGCTTTTCGGCGCCGTGGCCGCTATGACATGAGCCATCCTGACGCACGGCCTTGGCTGTACGGCATCACCGCTCGGCTCATCAGCCGACACAGACGTGTGGAGGTTCGGTTCTACCGGGCGCTGGTCCGCAGCGGCATCGACGAGATCGTCGAGCCCTACGCCGAGCGTGTCGATGACCGGGTCGCCGCACAGCAGGCCGGTCTGGCGGCTGCGCTGGCAAAGCTGTCACCCGGTGATCGGGAGGTGCTGTTACTCGTGGCCTGGGCCGACATGTCATATCAGGACGTGGCCCGTGCACTGGATATCCCGATCGGCACTGTCAGATCCCGCCTGAACCGAGCCAGGACGAGGACACGCCAGGCACTCGGCGGATCCGACCCCGCGATGGCCCGAGAGGAGTCTTTCGATGGATGACCTGCGATCGTTGCACGAGTGGCGTGCCGAGGTCCCCGAGCCCGGCCATGAGTGGATCACCTCGGAGCGCCGGCGGCTGCTGAAGCGGATACGGGGGCGCAGGCGATCAGTGGGGCGCCGGCTGCTTGCGATCGGGGCGCTGGTGGCCGCCGCCTCGGTCGCCGTGGCCACCCTATGGCCGCAACCGCCCGCTCAGGGGCCGGCGGCTACACCCTCAGTCGTTCGGCTCGACTCCAGCGTGGTGCTGGTCCGCGCCGCCGATGTGGCGAGCAGGCGTAGGAGCGCCCAGGTGCCGCTGCCGACGCAGTGGCACTACACCAAGACTCTGGACAAGCAGCCGAACTCAGAGACGACCAAGACCCAGGAACAATGGCTGCGCTATGACGGCAGGCAGGCCGCCTCCCTCGGCGAGGACGGCCGGCTCACCGTCGGCAAGGAACACAACCCGCTGGATCCCGGCGATGACGACCTGTCGCCGCAGCAGTACGACGCCAAGCTGCGCAAGCTGCCCACTGACCCGAGGAAGCTGCTGGTCAAGATCACAGGTGATCGTCACTGGATCGAGGGAGCCCGCGAGGAGGGGGTGCCCAAGAGCGTCGAACCCGCCGACGCCCGCGCTTATCGCGTGATCATGCTCTACCTGAGCAGGTACGGCACGATGCCACCACGGCTGGAGGCGGCCATGTTCCGCGCTCTGGCGCTCATTCCCGGCGTCCGGATCGAGCAGGGCGTGAGCGACGCCGCCAATCGCAGTGGGCTGGGCGTCTGGCTGGAGCGCCCCGGCGATGCGCGGCCCTTCCGCCAGTACGAGATCCTGGATCCGGCCACCTATCGCTACCTGGGAACTCGGACGGTCTGGCTGCGCGATGCGTTCATGCCTGGCAGCAGCGAGCCCACCACCCGCAAGGGAGCGGTGTGGAGCACGGCCTTGCTGACGTCGGTGATCGTGGAACGTCCCGGTCAGCGGGGCTGAGCGCTCACCCGTGGGTGGGAAGCACGCAAGCATGAGGGCGGGCTTGGGGCCTGTTCGTCGTGCGCGGCCGCATGAGCCAGGACGGTGGACGGCATGCACAGAGGCGCCGGGCTTGGCGTAATGGCGTCGTGACCAGCGTCGTCGCGGGCTCCCAGGCTGATGATCAAAGCTACTGGCGTACAGGATTTGAGAGCATGAAGCGGCTCGGTCCGATCGCATGTGTGTTCCACCGCAGGCCACGAAGCATCGCACAGCCAGAGTTCCGCTCCACCTTCATCCGCTTGTTGCGGGAGCCACGTAGAGAGCCACCGGGGCGGACGACCATGAACCGAGCCGAACGAACCTGAACAGCGGGGCGAACGATCCCGAATGGCCTTGGATATCGTTCGGGGACCTACGGATCAGAAGGTGCGTGCCCGTTGCGTGCCCGTACGGTCGGCGATCACCGGGGAGTCACGGGGGTTGGACCGGCATCCGCCCAGGTCAGCGTTCTTCCCATGCTGACAGCGCGCGTTCGATTCCCGTCACCCGCCCCATGAGGAAGCCCAGGTAGGCCGATCGAGTCGGCGCCTGGGCTTTGATCTTCCTTGGGGTTCTGGTCCACGACATCGCGATGCGGCAGGGCAGTTGCTCCCCGGCGGGGATCGTTCTCTGGACAGGGAATGACGAGGCCGGCATTCGAGCGTCTTCAGCGCCTATTCAGGCACCTGCCCAGCATGTGCGCCCGGCCCTACGGCGTCGTGTCCGGCTGGGGTGACTTCCCCGGTGAAGCTGCGCAACTCTCGGCTGAGCGCGGCTATGGCGGCGGTCATGCCGATTAGACCGCCCAGGATGACGAGCGCCGCCGCGCCGCCCAGTGCCGCGGCCAGTGCTCCGCCGAGGACCGGGCCGAAGGGTTTGAGCGCCATGCTGCCCATGCTCAGGATCGCGCCCATCCGGCCGAGCATCTCTTCGGGCACCATCCGTGCGATCACGACGTTCAACACCACGTTCAGCGAGGGTGTGGACAGGGTGATGAACACCAAGGGAACCATTGGCCACCACGCTCCCCATGGCAGCGCCGTGGCCGCCAGCGCCGCGCCGAAGACCGTCAGGACGACCAACAGCAGTTTGCCGGGCGGGAGGAGCTTTCCGATGCGTCCCGACAGCAGCGCCCCGGCCAGTCCGCCGATGCCAAGGCCGGCCAGGACTGTGCCGGTGGTGAGCGCACTGCCACCGCGCTCGCCGACAAGCACGATCAGCGGGATCAGGAACGCCCCGCCCAGCAGGTTGAGGACCATCACCGCCGCAGTGACCTCCCTCAGGCCCCGCCGGCGCCACAGCCAAGTGATGGCCTCAACCGCCTCCCGGCGCATGCCACCCCGGATCGGGGGCTGCTCCTCGCCGTCCTCTCGTGTGGAGGTCCGCGACTCGTTCGCCGGGCGGCGCGGCACCTTCGCCAGAGCGTAGAAGATCGTGGCGGCAAGGAAGGTGATGGTGTCGACGACGAAGGGCACCGCACGCCCCAGGCCGTAGAGCAGGCCACCAAGCGGAGGACCGGCCAGCCCGGCGGCATGGGTGCGGGACTCCTCTTGAGCGTAGGCGCTGTGAAGTTGGCTCGTGGGGACGATCCCGCGAACGGCCGTGCCCAGGACCGGCTCGATGAACGCGGCGCACAGCGCGTCGAGTACCGCCAGCGTGACGAAATGCCATACCTGCACCTGGTCGGTGAGGACCAGTGCTGCCAATACCGCTGAGACGACAGCCTGAAGACCCTGGGCGGATATCAGCGTACGGCGACGGTCCCACCGATCCACCCAGACGCCGGCGGGTATCTGAACCAGAAGGAAGGCTACGGTGCGGACTCCGGCAACGACGCCCGCCAATCCCGGGGAACCGGTGAGCGCGAGCACCAGCAGCGGCATGGCCAGTCTGGTGAGCTCTGACCCCAATTCAGACACCGCGCTGCCGATCCACAGCAATTGGAAACGCACGTTCCTGCGCAGCGGGACGATGTCGGTCACGGGTCATCTTCCTTGGGTCGGGGGTGTGACTCCGGGCCTGCGGCGCCGTCTCCGGGTGAGGCAGGGCTGCCGCTGCGGTTCAGCCTTCGAACAGGCGCGACCCGAGGCGAGACCCGGAGAAGATACTCATCAGGCATGACGCTGTCTACCGAATATCGCGGGCGGGCCATGCGCTCTTGCGCGCCCGAAGCGGAGCTCGTGAAAAGAGTTCGGCGGTCAGTCAGATCAGCGACGTGCCACGTTGCCTTGCAGAACTTCATGGGAGCCACCAGGGCGATCGACCTGGCCCGCTTCCCCCTCGGGCGGGTCGACGGCAGACGGGTTACCCAGGTGGGCGGGGTGCGACTTAGGCCGCAACATGGTCAAATGAACATGCTTGACTTGAGTGCCTACAGAAGGTCGCAAATGCATCCCCGATGGCCAGTCGGCAACGCGGCTTGGGCGGCAGCTGCCCTTACATGCCACTTGAGGGATCTGTACTTCGAGGACTGGCCGGCGTCGCATGTTACAAGTCAGTTGACGCGCCACGTGGTGTCGTGGGGCTTATCACGAGGCTGGGACGCCGAGTTGGAAGTGCCCGCCGCCGCCACGCACCCCGACAATCCCGAGCGGCAAGGTTTCCTTGACGTAGTTCTTCGGCGCCCGTTGGGCGGGGACATCGTGATCGAGATCGACCGGGCGAACAAGCAGTGGTCCCTCGTCAAGCTTCGGGCGGAGGTCGAGCATGGAGCCATTGCCGTTTGGCTGCGCTGGCACCGGCCCGAGACGGCTGTGGTGTCAGATGGGATCGGATTAGTCCCAGTCAAGACTGAGACACGTCGTAGAGACGGGGTCAGGCTCTTCAGCAGAGGCTACGTGTCATCCAGCACCGTACGGATACCTGGTCACGAGGTGATGGCGGCGCTCCGAGGGACGTGCCCAGTCCCGACGGCCAAGGGACGCCCCTGCCGCGGAGCCCCCGACATCAGGGGGTTCTGTCCGACGCACGATGGAACGGTGGCTTGCGGCGAGCCAACTGAGGACGGCCAACTGTGCCTCACGGCAACCAATGACGGAGGGCCTTGCAGCCGTCACCGCCGAGTTCGGGCGGAGCAGTAGCCGTGCCCGATGCGTGCCCGTTGGCAGAGCGGTCGTCACTGGTCAGGTCCCGTCTCCTCCGACAGGCCCCATAGGCAGCCACAGCGACACCGAACTCACTCGGCTCACCATCCCGCACGAGCACTGATCCCCCATCTCTTCATTGACCAACGAGAAGCCGACCTCGTGCAGACGGTGGTCGGCGCCCTCTTGCAGGTGCTCGATCACCTCGGCCCTACCGCTCCGGACAGCGCCTACCTCGACCATCCTGGGTGGGTCAACGTCCTGAACTCGGCCGGCGCCGCCTGCCTGGCCTTGTCCTCCGACAAGCACGGCTCGTGACGAGACTTCGCGCAACGCGCTCTTGCACGTAGGAGCGTCAGGCAGGGGGGTCCGTACGGGTTCGCAGCCCGAAAACCGTCGCCACCGCCTGCTACTTTCTCGCTCCATGAATCATGAGACCTGGACGATCGACGATCACCTTGACGGCAAGCCCGACACATCGGTGGCCCTGTACCGCGAATTCGTCAGGTTGGTCGAGGCGTGCGGCCCCTTCACGTACGCGGTGTCCAAGAGCATGATCACCGTCAAGGGAACACGTCGTGGTTTCGCCGGAGCAAAGCCGGACGCGCGAGGGCTCCGAGGCTATTTCGACATCCAGCGCACGATCAGCGACGACGCTCGCATCACCAGCGTGGCTCCGTACACGAAGCGGCTGTACGTTCATTCCTTCCGAGTCTCTGATCTCGCTGAGCTTGATGAGGAATTCGCCGGCTGGCTCCGCGAGGCGTACGGAGTGGGTCAGGGCGAACACCTGGGCGCTTCACGATAAGGCCAGCCCCGACACGAGCTGTGAGGTCCCTGGTCGTCAGCTCACCGTCGTGCGCTCGGATCAGAGCCGGCTCATCACGTCGGAGGTTTCCTGCCGTGGCAAGGTACGAGTAGGTCGCATTGAAGCCGATCGGGTGGTAGCAGCCGACTGCGCACCTCAGCGCGCAAAGCGTCTCCTGTGAGGAAGGTCGCGGACGCGTCTGGCGTATGTCCCGAAACCCACAGCACCTCCTCGTCCCGGCAGTCATCAATGCGGTTGCCAAGCTGCCGGTGCGGGTTGGATTCCCGTCACCCGCTCCACGATTCCGTCTCTGTGGCGTTTCAGTCGTCGCCGAAAAAAGCGCCTGGTTTATTCGTCGTCCTCGTCACCCGTGTAGGCCTCGTACAGTTTGCGGCGGAGGAGGTCGGTTCGGACGGTGAGGGCGCCGAGGAGTTCCTCGTCGCTCAGCCCGTCCGTGGTTCGGAAGGCCCATGAGGAATGGCCTTCCTCGTCGAGGCACTTCACGAGGACTATCGCGCCCAGAGCGGTCCATCCTTCGGGAAGCGGGTAGACGTCGAGGCCGTTCAGGGCCTGGCCGACGGGGACTTCCCTTTCCTCTGTCACTGAGCCTCCTGATGGCTGATGGCGGCACGAACCGGGATGTGCTGCTCAAGCGCGTCGCAGCAAGCAGCGAAGCCGCCGTGCCGGGGGCACTCGACCTCGCCGACTCGCGGGCAGTAGTAGATGTCCGGACAGCCGCAGTCGAAGAACACGGGCAGGGGGTCAGGCAGGGCGGCCACGTTCCAGATGATGTGCCGCCGGTTCACCGCTGCGCAACCGCTTTAGTCTCCAGGCCAGAGCCCTCTCGCTGTTGCATCCCGGTTTCGGGAAGGGCGCCTCAGTCGGCCAGCCGCCGCTCAGCCGACTCCCATGGCCGCATTTCGCCGTCTTCGTCGGCGTCTTCTTCGTACCAGCCCGTTTCCGAGAGCCAGGTCTCCAGCCAATCGGTCAGGCTCTCCGAGTCGACATACCAGGCGTGGTGCCAGTCGTCGCCGATCCCGTTCGGTTCGAAGAGCAGTACGGCGGCCTCGGGGCTGCGGCAGTCCACGGCGGCGTACATGCCGCACCCCCAGTCCAGGATGGGCAGCACGTCCGCCGGCCAGTGCGCGTCCGTGCCGGGCCCTGAGGTCTCCCGGACCTCGCGGTATTCGCGCACGACGGTACGTC
>NZ_JBSFGJ010000029.1:0-45074 GCF_053596515.1 Nonomuraea sp. NPDC001684 | reverse complement strand
GCTCCGACGACGCCACCTGCGACTTCACCAAGAAGGCCACGTCGTACGACCTGATCCTGGTGGCCGGCTCGGCCAAGGACAGCCTGGCCGAGCTGCTCGACCTGGCCGACCAGTTCAGCATGCGGGTCTTCCCTGCGCTGCCGCTCGCCCCGCGCGACTCCGAGACGCCGACCAGGGCGAACAAGCGGCACATCGGCACCCTCACCACGCTGACCCGGCGCATCCTCCAGGACTACGGCGTGCGCTTCGCCGACCGGCAGGCCCTGGGCGGCGTCTACCAGCCGTTCGAGGTCCAGATGGGGGCCACGCTGGCCACCAACCCCACCCTTGAGGTGTACGCCGACCAGCACCGGATCGTGGAGCAGGAGCTGGGCAAGCCGATCCTGATCAGCCCGTACCTGGACGCGCGCAAGCGGGTCGGCTTCGGCCAGACGCCGGCGCAGGTGGCCGAGGCGTTCAAGGCGCTGGCCCGGACCGGCGTCGGCATCATCGCTCCGCAGGACAGCCGGGGGACCGGCAAGGTCGGCCTGTTCTGGCCGGACGAGCGCGACACCGAGGTGGACGACCGGCTGCGTCCGGTGGTCGGCGAGGCCACGTACGGCACCGCGTACCACGGCTCGACCCGCGACTACTACCGGGAGATGGCCAAGGCCCGCGACGAGATGCTCCAGGCCGGTCACGAGGTGGAGCTGTGGGCGAACGTGGAGGCGTTCGAGCCGTCCGGCAAGCAGCCGTGCGCCCCGCAGGGCACCCGCGGCCAGACGGACAAGAAGCGCCTCGACCAGGCCGTCACGATGGCCGGCCGGTACGTCCAGAAGATCGTCTCCTACATGTGGAGCGACTTCATGACCTGCGGCGACCCCTCGCTCCAGGACGAGATCGCCGGCGACTGGCAGCGCCCGATCGCCGTGGACGCCATCAGGCGGCCCCGCGACCCCCAGGACGGCGTCGAGGTGCGCGGCTACAACCTGGACGGCAGCACCGTGCTCGTCGAATGGTCCGGCGGCACCAAGGAACTGGTGGTCGCGGCCGTCGGCTGGCTGGACAAGGACCCGCTGGACGAGCACCCGGCCCGGATGGCTACGGCCTGGGTGCCGTTCGACTGGACCCAGGTGCCGCCCGGGGAATGGGTCAAGATAGGGATCAAGGGGGCGTCCGGCAAGGAGGCCACGACGCCCCTCCACGTACGCATATCCGCATAGGGCAGACGGGACTCCGTGTAACGTGCCGTCCATGGTCCCGAGCATCCCGGTCAGCGTCGACCTGGTCGTGCTCACCGTGCGCAACCATGCGCTCAGCGCCCTGGTGTGGCGGCGCGACAACCCGCCGTTCATGCGCCGCTGGTCGCTGCCGGGTGGCTTCATCCAGCTCGACGAGGACCTGCCGGCCGCCGCCCACCGCATCCTGGCCGAGCGGGCCGGGCTCCCGGGCGCCCCGGTGCACCTGGAGCAGCTCCAGACGTACGGATACCCCGACCGCGACCCGCGCCAGCGCGTGCTGAGCGTCGCCTACCTGGGCCTGGCCCCCGACCTGCCGGCCTCGGAGAAGGCGCACATGAGCTGGCAGCCGGTCGAGGCGCTGTCCGTCATGGCCTTCGACCACCGCCGCATCATGCTCGACGGCGTCGACCGCGCCCGCGCCAAGCTGGAGTACACGTCCCTGGGGGCGGCCTTCTGCCCGCCGGAGTTCACCGTCGCGGATTTGCGCCGGGTGTACGAGATCGTCTGGGGGCGTCCCCTCGATCCCCGCAACTTCCACCGGAAGGTCACCAAGGCGGAGGGCTTCCTGGTGGAGACGGGCGCCACCACCACCAGAGACGGCGGCCGCCCCGCCAAGCTCTTCCGCCGCGGCCCCGCCGAACTCCTCCACCCGCCCATGCTCCAGGAGTGACCATCCCGGACGACCTCATCGACGTCATCGAGACCCCTCGCCTGTCGCTCGTGCCCCTGCGGGTCGAGCACGCCGCGGAGATGGCGGCCGTGCTCGCCGACCCGCGCCTGCACGAGTTCATCGGCGGCGCCCCCGTCACCGAGCAGGAGCTGCGCGCCCGCTACGAACGCCTGGCCGCGGGCCCGCCCGGGTGGCGCAACTGGGTGCTCCGCCTGCGCGCCGACGGCCGGCTGACCGGCTACGTGCAGGCGACCGTCGAGGCGGGCACGGCCGAGATCGCCTGGGTGGTCGGGGTGCCCTGGCAGGGCCGCGGCCTGGCCGCCGAGGCCGCCCGCGCCCTGGTCTCCTGGTGCGACGCCCACGACATCGGCACGGTCGTCGCCCACATCCACCCCGGCCACGCGGCCTCCGCCGCGGTCGCCGCCCACGCCGGCCTCCACCCCACCGACCTCGTGCACGACGGCGAGACGCGCTGGGAACGCGTCCGGCCGTGAGCCCTCTCGACGTGCGGGGGCTGGCGGATGCTTCATCGGGCGTGGCCTTTTAAGGTAGTTCTATGCCTCGTTTCCGCCACATCCTGGACACCATGCCCCCCTACAAGCCGGGCAAGGCCGTGGTCTCCGCCGACGGCCGGTCGTACAAGCTCTCCTCGAACGAATCCCCCTACGACCCGCTGCCTTCCGTGGTGGAGGCCGTCGCCGAGGGCGCCCGGCAGATCAACCGCTATCCCGACCCCGGCGCCGTCGGGCTGACCGAGGCCATCGCCGAGCGGTACGACGTGCCGGTCGAGCACATCGCGCTGGGCGCGGGCTCGGTCACGGTGGCCCAGCAGCTGTTCGAGACGGTCGGCGAGCCCGGCGTCGAGGTCGTCTACGCGTGGCGGTCGTTCGAGGCGTACCCGTTGCTGGCGGACCTGTCGGGGGTCACGTCCGTCCAGGTGCCGCTGGCGGGCGAGGACCACGACCTGGACGCCATGGCCGAGGCGATCACCGACCGCACCCGCATGGTCTTCGTGTGCAACCCCAACAACCCCACCGGCACCGCGATCCGCCGCGACGCCCTGGTGTCCTTCCTCGACCGCGTGCCGGAGAACGTGCTCGTGGTGCTGGACGAGGCCTACCGCGAGTACGTCCGCGACGAGGACGTCCCCGACGGCCTGACGCTCTACCGCGACCGGCCGAACGTCTGCGTGCTGCGCACCTTCTCCAAGGCGTACGGGCTGGCGGGCCTGCGGGTCGGCTACCTGATCGGGCACGAGCCCGTGGCGGCGGCCGTCCGCAAGACGATCATCCCGTTCGCCGTCAACCACCTCGCGCAGGTCGCCGCCATCGCCTCGCTGAAGGCCGAGGACGAGCTGCTGGAGCGGGTCGAGCGGGTGGTCAAGGAGCGCGGCCGGGTCCGCGAGTCGCTGATCGAGCAGGGCTGGACGGTGCCGCCGACCGAGGCGAACTTCGTCTGGCTGCGGCTCGGCGAGCGCACCCTCGACTTCGCCGCCGCCTGCGCGGTGGAGGGCGTGGCCGTACGGCCGTTCGCGGGCGAGGGGGCCCGGGTGTCCATCGGCGACCCCGAGGCCAACGACGCCTTCCTCGCCGCCGCCAAGGAGTTCCGCGGTTAGGCGCTGACCTCTTCGGCGAGGGCTGCGGTCCTGGCTTTGGCGCGTCGTTCGGTGGAGACCACCAGGGCGACGCCCACCAGGATCACCGCCCCGCCGGCGATGATCTGCGGGGTCACCTGCTCGTTCACGACCAGCACGCCGAGGAGCACGGCGACGACCGGGTTGACGTAGGCGTACGTGGAGACCAGCGAGATCGGCGCGTTGCCCAGCAGCCAGGTGTAGGCGGTGAAGCCGACCAGCGAGCCGACCAGCACCAGGTAGGCCAGCGCCGCCCAGGAACGTCCGGAGACCGCCGCCAGGTCGAGCCGTTCGCCGAGCACCGTGCCGGTCACGGCCAGGCCGGCGCCGCCGACCAGCATCTCGATCGAGCTGGCCGCGAAGGGGTTGGCGGGCATGGGGATGCGCGCCGACAGGAACGAGCCGACCGACCACGAGAACGAGGCCACCAGGATCACCACGATCCCGGTGGTGTCCACCGACTGGCCGCCGGTCAGCGACAACGCCGCGACGCCGGCGAACCCGACGAGCACGCCGGCCAGCGTCAGCACGGCCGGCCGGTCCCTGACCAGGATCCGGAACACGACGAGCCAGAGCGGCACCGAGGCCACGAGCAGCGCGGCCAGGCCGCTGGAGATGTGCTGCTCGGCCACGGCGACCATGCCGTTGCCGCTGGTCAGCAGGAGCAGGCCGACCAGCCCGGCCCCGCAGACCTGCCGCCACGACACCCGGAACGGCTCCAGGCCCTTCCTGATCAGCAGGAAGCCGCCGAGCAGCAGCGCGGCCGTCACGAATCGCAGCGCGCCGCTCAGCATGGGGGGCATGGTCTCGATGGCGATCCTGATGCCGAGGTAGGTCGAGCCCCACACCACGTACACGATCGCCAGGGCGCTCCAGACGAGGACGGGAGCCCGGCTGTCAGTGGTGTTCGCACTCATGGGTCATGACTTTATCGGGCGACCACGACAAAGCACCTGCGGGTATCGGACTTAGGGATTTGGCGCGATATTAGCGACAGGCGGCTTTCGTGCCACTGTTGAGCGGACGGGCCGGTTGAGACGATCGGAACTGACCAGCAATGAAGGGACATGTCGTAGATGTCAGCCGTCACCTCCACCCCTGCCGCCCCCAACGCCGCCGCCCTCGCCCACTTCGCCGCCCGCCTGGCCTTCGAGACCGACGTCTCTGACGTGGCCGCCGACCTGGCCGCCGGCGCGCCGGGCGTCGTGGTCGTGGACTCGCGCAGCCGGGAGAGCTGGGACCAGGGGCACGTCCAGGGGGCGGTGCACCTGCCGACGGCCGAGATCGCCGCCGGGGCGGCCGTGCTGATCCCCCGGGAGGCCACCGTCGTCACCTACTGCTGGGGGCCCGGCTGCAACGGCGCCACGCGGGCCGCCCTGGAGTTCGCCCGGCTCGGCTACGCGGTCAAGGAGATGCTCGGCGGCTTCGAGTACTGGGCCAGGGAGGGCTTTCCGGTCGAGACGGCGTCGGGCGTGACCCGGCGACCGATCGACGCCCTGACGGCGCCGGTGTCGGGGATCGCGTGCGCCTGCTGACGCCGGTGTGGGATGGCGTGCGCCTGCTGACGCCGGTGTGGGTGGCGTGCGCCTGCTGAACGGCGATGGGCGGGCGCCTGCTGAAAGCGTCCCAGGCGGGTTGTGGTGACCGGCTATATCCGGACATGCCCGCCGGTCCGACAGTGCCGCCAAACGGCCTCACAGCCCCGTCCGGACGCCTTCCGTAAAAAGGGTGGCGGCGAAGGGGCTGTGCGGGAAAGTTTGGCGCCCCCGTCCGAATCCCGTCGATCGGGGGCGTGGGAGAACATACCCGCATCTACTCGGGTCAACCAATAAGACCACAAGAGTCAAGCGGATTGTCTGTACCTTTGACTCCCCAGGTCAAGAACCGGGCACCCGTCGCCCCTGAAATGGGACGACGGGCCCCGTACGGTCACCGCGGTCCGAGCTTCTCCACGATGAGCCGGTAGAGCTGGCGCGGACGCCCCGGCTGCGGGGTGCGGTTCGGCGGAAGCGGCCACGCGAGTCCCTCGTCAACCAGCGTGCGCAGCAACCGCCGAGCCGTGCGCGGCGTCACCCCGAGCATCTTGCCCGCGCCCTCGGCGTCGACCACCGTGTCGCCGCCTTCGAGCTTGGCCGCCAGCCTGGCCAGCACCTCCACGCCCTTCGGCTTGAGCGCGGTCGACCCGGAGGGTGGCATCCGGGGGGCCGGGATGAGGGCCCGGCCCTCGCGGTCCACCGCGAACCCCTGCGCCTGCTTGCCCGCCTGGGTACGGGCCAGCGCGGCCCGCGCGTGCGACTCCGCGTCGTGTGTCGTCCGCCCCATTCCGACGCCCACCTCGACCGCCAGCCCGAGTTCGTCCCGGATCCTGGCCGCGAAGGGCAGCACCCTGAACCCGTCGGTGGCCGCGGCGATCGAGCCCCTGGTCGCGGTGACCAGGTAACTGTGATCGTCGATCGGCCAGACGGTCGCGTTGATCCGGTTCGCCTCCTGGACCAGTAACCGGTGGAGCGACAGCCGCAGCTCGTCGCGCCAGTAGCGCGGCGCCGCGCGCCGCACGGGCTCGCGCAGCGTCGGCACCTCCACCAGCACCACGGTGAGCTGCGACTCCTCCAGCCGGTGATGCGCCCCGAGCAGCGCCGCGGTGTGCAGCGCCGTCCGGACCGCGGCCGAGGTCGGCCTGATCCTGATGACCGGCACGCCGGCTGCGTGCAGGCGTTCGGCCACCGCGGGCAGGCACGTCAGTGCCCCCGAGGTGGCGCCCTGGCGGGCCAGCCGTTCGTGGTAGGCCGCGATCGTGCCCGTGGCTCCGGGCTCGTCGCGGCTGTGCACGTCCGTGGCCGGTATGCCGAGGTCGGTGTACGCCTCCTCGACATCCGCCCTGCTGACCACGTCCACGCTGACCCGTTGCGGGTCCATCCGAGTGTCAAGTGCGGCCTTCGCCAGCGCCGCCACCAATGCCGCTCCGCCGAGTTGCACGTAGGTCGCGGGCATCGTCAGCACGCCTGATCGCCTGGCCAGGTCATAAGGGACCGGGCTGGCGAACAGGCACGCGTCGACACCGGGACCGAGCCGCGTCACCTTGTCGGGCGCCTCCTGCTCATCGCGGTACGCGGCCGCGACCAGGCGACACGGCAGCGGTGCCGCGGCGTGACCCATCAGCATGACTCGCTCGACCAGGTCGTGGGGTCCGACCACGCCGATGGTGAGGTCCGGTGTCATGGCGCCCGGGCGTGACACTCGGGGAGTTTCTTCGGCCCTCTCGACCAATGTTCGTCCCATCCTGCCGTCCGTTGCAGTGCTCTCTTTTGGAACGATCGCTCGCGGGGGCCGTAATGTCACGCCCGACTTTTCCGGAAAGTCGTTCTGGTTGACCGCCCGACAAGATGTCTCAGCAGCTCAACGCGGTTTTTCTCATGTTTTTTAGCGCTCAGAAATCTCTCGTGTAATGTCCGCGCCGAGCGCGCGCATTCGCGCCGCGAGATGTGCGTGGCCGCGATCGATGAGGTATCCGGACTCGATGACGGTCTCTCCTTCGGCCGCCAGACCGGCGAGCACGAGCGCGATACCGGAGCGCAGATCGTGCGCCGTGACTTGCGCGCCCTTGAGCGGCGTGCGCCCGCGCACGACGGCCCTGCTGTCGTCGACCTCGACGTCGGCGCCCATCTTGTTGAGCTCGCCGGCCAGGGCGAAACGGCCGTCGAAGATGCGCTCGTGGATGTAGCTCGTGCCGTCGGCCAGGGCGGCCACCGTCATCATCGGCGACTGCAGGTCGGTCGCGAAGCCGGGATAGGTGTCGGTGATGATGTTGATGGGCCGCAGCGGACGGTCGCACCGCACGTGCAGCACCGCGCCCTGCCGGGCGAAGTCGACGCCCATCTGCTCCAGCTTGTAGCGGACGACGCCCAGGTCGAGGCCGGTGCCCACGAGGCTGAGCTCGCCGCCGGTGATCGCCGCGGCCATCGCGAACACGCCCGCGTCGAGCCGGTCGGGCATCACGGTGTGCTCGACGGCGTGCAGCTCCTCCACGCCCTCGACGGTGATGAACCCGGTGCCGCCGCCGCTGATGCGCGCGCCCATCTTGGTGAGCATGTCGATGACGTCGAGCACCTCCGGCTCAAGAGCCGCGTTCTCGATCACCGTCGTGCCCTTGGCCAGCGCGGCGGCCATGATCAGGTTCTCGGTGCCGGTGTGGGAGGGCGTGTCCAGGTAGAGCGTCGCGCCGGTCAGGCCGCTGGCCTTGACGTGGATGACGGTCTCGCCCTCGTCGACGACCGCGCCCAGCCGCTTGTAGCCCAGGTAGTGGAAGTCGAGGTTGCGGCTGCCGAGGTTGCAGCCGCCCACGCCCTCGACGATCGCCTCGCCCAGCCGGTGGAGCAGCGCGGGGGTGAACAGCACCGAGCCGCGGAACCGGCGCGCGATCTCGGCCGGCAGCACCGGGCTGCTCAGCCGGGAGGCGTCGATGACCAGCGTGCGCTCGGACTCGTGCAGCTCCACGTACGCGCCGATCGCCTCGGCCAGCTCGACCGCGCGCCGGACGTCTTCGATGATCGGCACGTTCCGCAGCACGGTACGGCCCTTGGCGGCCAGCAGAGCCGCACCGATCATGGGAAGCACGGCGTTCTTCGCGCCCTGGATGAACGCGGTTCCACGCAGTGCGTTGCCACCGCGCACGCGGTAACGGACCATTTCGTGCGGCTCCTTGAAATCAACGGTGAGGCTCGATCGGGCCAACAGTAGTGGCTGACACCAGGTGACCCAGCCGAATCATCCGCTAAAGGGAGCCCCCGTGACGCGCTCATACGCTTCTAGGTATCGCTGCCTTGTGCGCTCGACAACATGCTCGGGAAGCCGAGGTGGGGGGTTTCCGGAGGATTTGTCCCATCCGGATTCGGGCGAGAGCAGCCAATCACGTACATATTGCTTATCGAAAGAAGGTTGCGCCCTGCCCGGCTGCCATTCGTCGGCCGGCCAGAACCGCGACGAGTCCGGCGTCAGCACCTCGTCGCCCAGGGTCAGCACGCCGTCGGCGTCGAAGCCCAGCTCGATCTTGGTGTCGGCCAGGATGATGCCGCGCTCGCGGGCGATCTCCGAGCCGCGCGTGTAGACGTCGAGCGTGATGCGCCGCAGCTCGTCGGCCGTCTCCGCGCCGACCTCGGCGACCACCTGCTCGAAGGAGATCGGCTCGTCGTGCTCTCCCTGGGGGGCCTTCGTCGAGGGGGTGAAGATCGGCTCCGGCAGCCGGGAGCCGTCCTCCAGACCGGGGGGCAGCGGCACCCCGGAGACCGTGCCGGTCGCGCGGTACTCCGACAGGCCGCCGCCGGTCAGGTAGCCGCGGGCCACGCACTCCACCTGGACCATGCGCAGCGGCTTGCACAGCACGCTGCGCGCGTCGTCGCCCCTGGCCAGGATGTGGTTGGGCACGACGTCCTTGAGCTGGTCGAACCACCACAGCGACATCTGCGTGAGGATCGCGCCCTTGTCGGGGATGCCGGGCTCCAGCACGTAGTCGAAGGCCGAGATCCGGTCGGAGGCGACCATCAGCAGCAGGCCCTCGTCGGTCTCGTAGAGGTCGCGTACCTTGCCGGAGTGCAGATGCTTCATCGGGCGATGTCCGTCCTGTGGTGCGAGCCGCGCAGCTCGACGCGGTCGACGAGGTCGTAGGCGTTGCGGCGGGCGCTCGCCTGGTCGGGGCCGTGACCGACGACGGTCAGCACCCGGCCGCCGTTGGAGACGACCTCGCCGCCGGGGCCGCGCGCGGTGCCGGCGTGGATCACGTACGCGTTCTCGGTCTCGGTCAGGCCGGTGATCACGTCGCCCTTGACCGGGGTGTCGGGGTAGTTCTCCGCCGCGATCACCACGGTCACCGCCGAGCCGTCCTTGAACACCGGGTCGAGGCCGAGCTCGCCGGTTGCGCAGGCCATCAGCAGCCCGCCGAGCGGCGTCTCCAGCCGGTCGAGCAGCACCTGCGTCTCGGGGTCGCCGAACCGGGCGTTGAACTCGACCACCTTCGGCCCCTTCTGGGTCAGGGCCAGCCCCACGTAGAGCACCCCCTGGTACGGCAGCCCGCGCCGGCCCAGCTCGGCGATCGTCGGGTGCACGACCTCGCGCATGACCTGCTCGGTCAGCCCTTCCGGCGCCCAGGGGAGCGGTGTGTACGCGCCCATGCCGCCGGTGTTGGGCCCCTCGTCGCCGTCGTAGGCGCGCTTGAAGTCCTGGGCGAGCTGGAGCGGCACCGCCGTGCTGCCGTCGCAGAGCGCGAACAGCGACACCTCGGGCCCGTCGAGGAACTCCTCGATGACCACCCGCTCGCAGGCCCGCGCGTGATCCAGCGCCTGGTCGCGGTCGCGCGTGACGACCACGCCCTTGCCCGCGGCGAGGCCGTCGTCCTTGACGACGTAGGGGGCGCCGAACTCGTCGAGCGCGGCGGCGGCCTCCTCCTCGGTCTCGCAGGTGCGGGCCCGGGCGGTGGGCACGTCGGCGGCATTCATGATCTCCTTGGCGAACGCCTTGGAGCCTTCGAGCATGGCCGCCTCACGGGTCGGCCCGAAGCAGGCGATGCCGGCCTCGCGCACGGCGTCGGCCACGCCCGCGACGAGCGGCGCCTCCGGCCCGATGACGACGAGGTCGGCCCCCAGCCGCCCGGCCAGCTCGGCCACCTGCGCGGGATCGACGGGATCGACGGGATGAACGGTCGCGACGCCCTCGATGCCCGCGTTACCGGGAGCACAGTGGAGCTCGCTGACCTGGGGATCGAGTTTGAGCGAACGGCACAGGGCGTGCTCACGCCCTCCGGAACCAATGACTAGAACGCGCACGTGCCCCATTGTCGCAGGCCCGGCCCCCTCGCCCGGCGCGGGTCCCGGGCGGGTTGCAGGCACGTCGAATGCCGGAACAAGCCCGCATCTTTGTGCGGTTCTACCTGAACCGAGCACCCTCCGGCGAGTATCGTCGTTTGGGTTCACCCGCCTGTGGTAGGTTAAGGCGGCTTTGCGGCGTCTCTTGTGATTGGAGGTGGTCCGGGATGAAACCTGGCGATCCCAGCAGTACGTGCTCTCCCACGTACGCCCCAGTTACCCCCGACCACTCCAATCCGGCAGCCTGATCGTGCCTCCACGCATTTGTGTCGATTGAGGTGACTTTTCATCGCGCGTGGAGCGTGCCAGGTCGGGCGGAAAGGGACTGCCATGCGCTCGTCCACGCTTTTCCGTCGCATCAACCGTCACCCTGTTCAGCCGCATGCCGCACGCCCGCTCACCAAGCCGGTGCGTGAGGTCTGCGTGCCCCCTGTCGACTCCATCGTCGAATTCGGCGCCTACATCCAGGGCAAGAAGGTCTGCGCCCCGGGCATCGTCGAGTCCCTCGACCTCGTCCGCGAGCACAACAAGAACTCCGATGGCGCGAACGCGTTCGTCTGGGTCGGGCTGCACGAGCCCGAAGCGCCCGAGGTGGAGTGGTTGTCCGAGGTCTTCGGGCTGCACCCGCTGGCCGTCGAGGACGCGGTCAAGGCCCACCAGCGTCCCAAGGTCGAGCGCTACGGCGAGTCGCTGTTCATGGTGCTGAAGACGGTCGCCTACCTCGACCACGACGAGCTGACGGCCAACAGCGAGATCATCGCCACCGGCGAGATCATGGTGTTCCTCGGGGTCGACTTCGTGGTCACCGTGCGCCACGGCGAGCACTGCCCGCTGACCCTGGTCCGCGAGCGCCTTGAGGACAAGCCCAAGCTGATGAACCGCGGCCCGGCCGGCGTGCTGCACGCCATCGCCGACCACGTCGTCGACCAGTACCTCCAGGTGGCCGACCTGATGCAGCTGGAGCTCGAAGAGGTCGAGGCGACCGTCTTCGCCGACGTCAGCTCCCGCGACATCAACCGGATCTACCAGCTCAAGCGGGAGATGCTGGAGATGAAGCGGGCCGTGACCCCGCTGCAGTCGCCGCTGTCGGCGCTGCCGCAGCGCCGCGTCATCCCCTCGGAGATGCGCGAGTACTTCCGCGACGTCGGCGACCACCTGTCCCGCGTGTGCGAGCAGGTCGAGTCCTCCAACGAGCTGTGCAGCTCGATCCTGCAGGCCGCCCTGGCCCGCTCGAACGCCCTGGCCAACGAGGACATGCGCAAGATCTCGTCGTGGGTCGCCATCCTGGCCGTGCCGACGATGATCGCCGGCATCTACGGCATGAACTTCGACTTCATGCCCGAGACCAAGCAGGTCTGGGGCTATCCGGCGGTGCTGGCCGTGATGATCACTGCCTGCGTGCTGCTGCACCGCGGCTTCCGCCGCAACGGCTGGCTCTGAACGGCGCGTCCGGACGCTCGGGGGCTCGCGCGGTGCTCAGACGCTCACGGGCTTGAGCGGCGCTCAGACGCTCACGGGCTTGAGCGGCCGGACGCCCTCCGGCAGTTCGAGGCCGCGCTCGCGCCACAGCTCCCGCATGCGGTCGGGGTAGTCGGTCACGATTCCGGCCACGCCGAGGTCGATCAGGCGGCCGGCCAGGGCCTGGTCGTTGACCGTCCAGACCGCCACGTCGAGGCCCGCCGCGGCCGCCTGGGCCATCAGCTTCTCGTCGACCATCACGTGCTCGGGCGAGAGCGTGGTGGCTCCGGCCTCGCGGGCGGCGGCCGGGATGTCGTCGCCCAGCCCGCCCTCGTGCCAGTGGAGCGTGTCGAGCTCGATCAGCGCGAACCGCCTGGCCGCCGGCGCCAGCCGGGCCGCGTGCCTGATGACGCGCCAGTCGAAGCTGAGGACGGCGGCGTTGCCCAGCCGGCCGTGCCGGTCGAGCTCCTCGACCACCAGCTCGGTGAACATCTCCGGATCGGCCGTCAGCTCCGGCCTGGTCGGGTCGGACTTCAGCTCGACGTGCAGCCGCACGTGCTCTGCCTCGTAGGCGTTGACCAGCCCGAGCACCGCGCCGAGCGTCGGCATCCTGGTCTCCGGCATGGCGACCTGGGTGAGCGCGAACGGGTCGTCGAGGTGACGCGGCAGTCGTACGCCCACGTCGAGCGTGCGCAGCTGGGCGAGGCTGAGCGCGTTGATCGGCTTGCCCACGTACGGGAAGAGCGGATCGCCCTGCCGCAGCGGACGGCGGTCGGCACTGGTGACGGCCGAGACCGTCAGGTCGTGCGTGAGCACGAGGCGGCGATCGGCGGTGAGGGCGACGTCGAGCTCAAGCGCGTGAACGCCCAGCTCCATCGTGCGGCTCAGCCCTGGCAGGGTGTTCTCCGGCCACAGGCCCCGCGCTCCTCGGTGACCATGAATCTCAACGCGCACACCGGGGACACTACCCGGCGCGAGGCCCGCTGAGGCAGTGCCACGCCGTGTCCTTTTTATCCTGCTACGCCCCGGTCGGAAGGGAAGGCGCCAAGAGGGCTCTCCGCCCGCTTATTGCACGATAAATGCAACTACCTTGCAATAAGCTGGAGCTCATGACGGAGGTTCTCAAACATGCCCATTCAGCAACAGTCCGGGCATGGGTGGACGGCTGGGTGATCTCCCGCAACGCCCCGCGGCCCGTACCCGAACCGTGGGGCCTCAGAGTGGACGTCGGCCTTCCCGGCCACGTGGCGCGGCACGTCGTCCCCACCCCTACCGCGGAGATCCTGGACCACCTGACCGGCACCCTCACCGTCCCCGGCACCTGGCTCAAGCTCTGCGCCCCCGCCGAGGCGGTCGCCCCCTCCCTGCCCCCGCGGTGGTCCGTGCAGGAGCAGGAGTACATGATGACCACCGCGTCCCTGGCCCGCACCACCCCGAAGGCCCCCGCGGGCTACACCCTGGCGATCACCACCAGGGCGGGGGTGACCGTGGCCCGGCTGCTCACGGCCGCGGGCGAGGTCGCGGCGCGCGGCCAGTTCGCCGTCGCGGACCGGGCCGCCGTGATCGACCAGGTGGAGACGGCCGCCGAACACCGCCGGCGCGGCCTCGGCACGGTCGTCATGGCCGCGCTCGCCGCCGCCGCCGTCTCCCGGGGCGCTCGCACGGGCATCCTGGTCGCCACCGAGGCGGGCCAGGCCCTGTACGAGACCCTGGGCTGGACCCTGCACACCCCGATGACCGCCGCCGTCCTCACCGCCGGAGGCCCGGCGGAGGAGGAGCCCGCCGTCCGGCCGTAGTCCGGTGACACGCGAGGAGCCTGCCGTCCGGCCGTAGTCCCCTGACACGTGAGGGGCCCGCCGTCCGGCCGTAGTCCCTTTCGCACGCGAGGGGCCCGGCGCGTTCCCGCGCCGGGCCCCTCGTCACGTGCCGGTCAGACCAGCGACCGCACCACGACGGTCTGGTCGCGGCCGGGCCCGACGCCGATCGCCGAGATCGGCGCCCCGCTCATCTCCTCCAGCGCCCGCACGTACGACTGCGCGTTCGGCGGCAGGTCGTCGAACGACTTCGCGTTGGAGATGTCCTCCTTCCAGCCCGGCAGCTCCTCGTAGACCGGGACCGCGTGGTGGAAGTCGGTCTGGGTCATCGGGATCTCGTCGAACCGCTCGCCGTCGACCTCGTAGGCCACGCACACCGGGATGCGCTCCAGCCCCGACAGGATGTCGAGCTTGGTGAGGAAGTAGTCGGTGACCCCGTTGATCCGGGTCGCGTAGCGGGCGATCACCGCGTCGAACCAGCCGCAGCGACGGTCACGGCCGGTGGTGACGCCGTACTCGCCGCCGGTCCTGCGCAGCCACTCGCCCGTCTCGTCGGTCAGCTCGGTCGGGAACGGCCCCGAGCCCACGCGGGTCGTGTACGCCTTCAGGATCCCGATGATCTTCGTGAGCCGGTTCGGCGGGATGCCCGCCCCGGCGCACGCGCCCCCGGACGTCGGCGAGGAGGAGGTGACGAACGGGTACGTGCCGTGGTCGATGTCCAGCAGCGTGCCCTGACCGCCCTCCAGCAGCACGAACTTGCCCTCGTCCAGCGCCTTGGAGAGCACCAGCGAGGTGTCGGCGATGTGCGGCTTGAGCCGTTCGGCGTAGGCCAGGTACTCCTCCAGCACGGCGGCCGGGTCGATGCCGCGCCGGTTGTAGACCTTGGTCAGCACCTGGTTCTTCTCGGTCAGCGCGACCTCGATCTTCTTGGCCAGGATGCCCGGGTCGAGCAGGTCCTGGACCCGCACGCCCATCCGGGCGATCTTGTCGCCGTACGCGGGGCCGATGCCGCGTCCGGTGGTGCCGATCTTGGCCTTGCCCAGATAGCGCTCGGTGACCTTGTCCAGCGCCTTGTGGTGCGGCATGATCAGGTGCGCGTTGGAGGAGATCAGCAGGCGTTCGGCGGAGATGCCCCGCGCGGCCAGCCCGTCGATCTCGCTCAGCAGCACCCCCGGGTCGATCACCACACCGTTGCCGATCACCGGTACGACGTCCGGCGACAGGATCCCCGTCGGCAGAAGATGCAGAGCGTATTTCTGGTCACCGATGACGACGGTGTGTCCCGCGTTGTTGCCACCCTGATAACGGACGACGTAGTCGACGTCGCCACCGAGCAGGTCGGTGGCCTTGCCCTTGCCCTCATCGCCCCACTGGGCCCCAACGAGAACGGCAGCCGGCATTGTTCAGTCTCCCGAGCACAAAACGAAACCCCTGGCGCAAGTGCGACAGGGGCTCTTGCGTAGAGAGACTACCCGAGTCTGCCCATTCGTCCCAAGGCGCGTGGGCCCAATGCGGGCCCAATGCGCTGCTAACCCTTGGTCAGCGCCTCATATCCGGTCTCGCTGCTGTCCTTGAGGAACTGCAGGCAGCGCTCGGCCTCGTCCTTCTCGCCGATGGACTGCGCCGCTCTGGACAGGGCGTGCAGGCAGCGCAGGAAGCCGCGGTTGGGCTCGTGCTCCCAAGGGATGGGACCGTGGCCCTTCCAGCCGTTCCTGCGCAGCTGGTCGAGGCCGCGATGGTAGCCCGTGCGGGCGAAGGCGTAGGAGGTGACGGCATGGCCCTGCGCGAAGTACTCCTCCGCGAGCGCGGCCCAGGCCGCCGGGTGGGCGGGGAAGCGGGCGGCCACGTCGGCGGCCTTGGCCCCGGATTCCAGCGCCTCCCTGGCCTCGGGCAGGTCCGGCAGGTGAGTCGGGGGCGGCCCGGCGAGAAGGTTATCCATAGGACAAGTCATACCCGCCGTGCCGCCCAAGTGGCTAGGAGATCTTCGTCCCACTGCTCTTGAGGTTGTGGCAGGCCTCCGCCACGCGGGCCGCCATGCCGGTCTCGGCGCTCTTGCCGTAGGCGCGCGGGTCGTAGGCCTTCTTGTTGCCGACCTCGCCGTCGACCTTCAGCACGCCGTCGTAGTTGCGGAACATGTGGTCGGCGATCGGCCTGGTGAAGGCGTACTGGGTGTCGGTGTCGACGTTCATCTTCACCACGCCGTAGGAGATGGCCTCGTGGATCTCCTCCAGCAGCGAGCCGGAGCCGCCGTGGAAGACCAGGTCGAACGGCTTGTCCTTGCCGTACTTGGCGCCGACCGCCTCCTGGATCTCCTTCAGCACGCTCGGCCGCAGCTTCACGTGGCCCGGCTTGTAGACGCCGTGCACGTTGCCGAACGTGGCGGCCAGCATGTAGCGGCCCCGGTCGCCGACGCCGACGGCCTCGGCCGTGGCCAGCGCGTCCTCGGCGGTGGTGTAGAGCTTCTCGTTGATCTCGCCGACGACGCCGTCCTCCTCGCCGCCGACGACGCCGATCTCCATCTCCATGATGATCCGGGCGCGGGCGCACTTGTCCAGGAGCTCCTTGGCGATCTCCAGGTTCTCCTCCAGCGGCACGGCCGAGCCGTCCCACATGTGCGACTGGAAGAGCGGGTCGAGGCCCTTGGACACCCGCTCCAGCGAGATGTCGATCAGCGGCCGCATGTAGCCGTCGAGCTTGTCCTTCGGGCAGTGGTCGGTGTGCAGCGCCACCGTGACCGGGTACTTGGCGGCCACCACCCGGGCGTACTCGGCCAGCGCGGTCGCGCCCGTCACCATGTCCTTGACCGTCGTGCCGGAGAGGAACTCGGCGCCGCCGGTGGACACCTGCACGATGCCGTCGCTCTCGGCCTCGGCGAACCCGCGCAGCGCGGCGTTCAAGGTCTGAGAAGAGGTCACGTTGATCGCCGGATAGGCGAACCCGCCCGCCTTGGCACGGTCGAGCATCTCGGCGTAGACCTCTGGAGTCGCGATGGGCATGAGTCATCTCCCTGAGAAGTACGGCTTCGCGCCTGCCCAGTATCCCGGCTCCCAACCACAACTGGTAGTGACAACGCGTGCCGGATGGCCACATCCGATTCGCTCGGCTCCAGGTAGGCTCACGGGGTGGACTGGCTCTGGAATCTCCTCGACCCGACGTGGTGGCTCACCATCCTCGGCGCCTTCGCCACCATCGGCGTCCTGGCGATCATCTTCGCCGAGACGGGTCTGCTGCTCGGCTTCTTCCTGCCGGGCGACTCGCTGCTGGTGGCGGCGGGGATCTTCAGTTCCGCGTCGCTGGTCGTGGGCGAGGCGCCGCCGATCTCCTTCCCCGTCCTGGTGATCGGCACACCGTTGTGTGCCATCGCGGGCGCCCAGCTCGGCCACTTCCTGGGGGCCAGGTTCGGCAGGAAGATGTTCGACCGGCCCGACTCGCGGCTGTTCAAACGCGAACACGTGGTGCGCGCCGAGGAGTTCTTCCAGAAGTTCGGCCCGGCGCGGGCGGTCGTGCTGGCGCGGTTCGTGCCGATCGTCCGCACGTTCATGAACCCGGTGGCCGGCGTCCTGGAGATGCCCGCCAGGCGCTTCTTCCTGTGGAACGTCATCGGCGGCGTGGTCTGGGTCGAGGGCCTGGTGCTGCTCGGCTACTTCCTCGGCAGCAAGGTCGATCCCAAGCAGATCGACAAGTACATCCTGCCGGGCGTGTTCATCATCGTCTTCATCTCGCTGATCCCGATCATCGTCGAGGTCGTCAAGAAGCGCCGCGAGCGCAAGCGGCTGCCGCTGCCCAACGGCAAGCACCACCGCGTGCCCTCCAGCACCGACCCCCAGCACTGACACCGGGCACCGGCCCCCGGCGCTGACCGGGGGCCCTTGAGTTACCACCGGGTACAGTGCCCCCTGTGGGACGCCACAGGTCAGATCCGATGGGAATCGCCCGATCCGCCCTCGTCGTCCTCGCGGTGGGGGCCGTGGTGACGCTGGTGGTCGTCGGCGTGCGCGCCCTGATCGGCTCGTCCGGCTCGCAGCCGGAGCGGCCGCCCTCCGCGGCAGGGTCCACGGTCGTGCGGGCGAGCGAGGGCAGGGCGCCGACCGTGCGCATCGAGTGCGTGGCCGAGGTCTGCCCCACCGTGACCGTCCGCGTCCCCGGCGGGGACGTGCTGCACCATCGCGAGATGAGCGGGGGCGAAGAGGTCAGCTACTTCGAGCCCGAGCTCGACGTCGTGCTCGGCGACGCGGGCACCGTCCGCGTCACCGAGAACGGCAGCCCCCGCGCCCCCGGCGAGCAGGGCGCGAGGGAGGCCTTCACAGCCCGAGGTCCTGGAGGGTGAAGGCGGTGCGGTAGTCGAGCCCCTCCTCCGCCATCCGCGCGCCCGCGCCCCGGTCGACGATCGTGGCCACGGCCACCACCTCGGCGCCCGCCTCCCGCAGCGCCTCCACGGCGGTCAGCGGCGAGCCGCCGGTCGTCGAGGTGTCCTCCACGGCCAGCACCCGGCGGCCCTTCACCTCGGGCCCCTCGATCCGGCGCTGCATGCCGTGCGACTTCTGCGCCTTGCGCACCACGAACGCGTCGAGCGTGCGCCCGCGCGCCGCCGCCGCGTGCAGCATCGCGCAGGCCACCGGGTCGGCCCCCATCGTGAGCCCGCCGACGGCGTCGAAGTCGAGATCGTCGGTCAGGTCGAGCATCACCTTGCCGACGAGCGGCGCGGCCACCCCGTCGAGCGTGATCCGCCGCAGGTCGAGGTAGAAGTCGGCCTCCTTGCCCGAGGAGAGCGTGACCTTGCCGTGGACGACGGCCTTGCGCTTGATCTCGGCCAGCAGGTTGTCGCGGTCTGTCATGCGCCCAAGCTTAGGGTCCCAGGCTCAGCGTCCTGATGAGAGCCAGGGCCTGCGCGTGCGCGCGGGGGAGCCGGCGCACCCGGACGCGGGGGTGGCGGCCGTACAGGATCTCCGTGGCCCGCAGGTCGGCGACCTTGCCGGCCAGCCGGTCGTCCTCCCTGGTCACCGCGCCGACGCGGGTGGGCGCGAGCAGCGCCAGCGTCTCGTCGCCGGTGAACGCCCTGCGCAGCGCCGTGGCCAGGTTGAGCGCCGCCGCCAGCCGCTCGGCCAGTTCGGCGATCTGCCCGTACGGCTCGGCCACCACCAGCAGGTGCCCGCCCGCGACCGCCCCCCGGTAGAGCTCGCCCAGCCTGGTACGCAGGTAGGCCACCGTGGCCAGGCCGGTCAGCGGGTCCTCGCACTGCAGGTCGTTCATGGGCGCGAAGCTCTGCTCGGCCCACCCGGCCGCGTACGCCCGTACCAGCGGGAACGTCGGCTCTCCTCGATCGGTGACGGCGAACAGCGCCGCCAGGTCGCCCAGTCCCTCGCTGATCCCCACCCCCGCCCCGGCGCGCGCCGCGCCCAGCTCCTCGCAGGCGCGCGGCAGGTCGCCGCCGTCCGTCACGGCCTTGATCGCGTACGCCGCCGCCGGGGTCCACCAGTCGTCGGCCAGCGACCAGCCCTCCGCCATGCTCCGGCCGCGCCAGCGCGACAGCACGTCCTCGTCCATGCGTCCTCCCGTGGTCCTCAGAGGTAAAGACGGCGCTGCGGTTTAGTCATGACGGAGAATGCGGAATGATTGCGCGGGGCAACCCACCGTAATCGTGAGGTCACAATGAGTGTGGAATCGCCGCGAAGCGATGCGGACCTGCTGAAGGAGGTCCGCGCCGGCGACGCGACCGCGTACGGACGGCTCTACGAGCGTCACGTGGCCGCGGCCCGCGCGCTGGCCAGGCAGCTCGTCAGGGGCGAGTCCGAGGTCGAGGACGTCGTGGCCGAGTCGTTCACGAAGATCCTCGACCTGGTGGGCAGGGGCGGCGGGCCCGAGTCGGGGTTCCGCACGTACCTGCTGACCGTCGTGCGCCGTACCGTCTACGACCGCGGCCGGGTCGAGAGCCGCCAGGTGACCACCGGCGAGATCGAGCGCTACGACGCGGGCGTGCCCTTCGTCGATCCCGCGCTCGTCGGCCTGGAGCGGTCGATGATCTCGCGCGCGTTCCTGTCGCTGCCCGAGCGGTGGCGGGCGGTGCTCTGGCACACCGAGGTGGAGAAGTGCAAGCCCGCCGAGGTCGCGCCGCTGCTCGGCCTGTCGGCCAACGGGGTGGCGGCGCTGGCCTACCGGGCGCGCGAGGGGCTGCGGCAGGCGTACCTGCAGATGCACCTGCGCGCGGCGCCGCAGCACGAGTGCCGTCCGGTGCTCGGCAAGATGGGCGCCTACGTCAGGGGCGGCCTGGCCAGGCGCGACTCGCGCGCGGTCGACGACCACGTCAACGACTGCGAGGAGTGCCACGGCGTCCTGCTCGAACTGACCGACGTCAACCGCGGCCTGCGCGTCATCGTCGGCCCGCTGATCGCCGGCCCGGTGTTCAGCGGCTACGCCGCGGCGCTGGCCAAGGCGGGCGCGGCCGGCGGCGGAGCGGGCTGGCTGCTGCGGCTGTTCGGCTGGTTGCGGCGGGCGCCCTCGCGGCAGCAGGTGGTTGCCGCGGGCGGCGTCGCGGTCGCGTCCGCGGCGGTGGCGGCGTTCGTGCTGGTGTCCGGGGAGTCGCCGGTGGCCGAGCGGCCGGTGGCCACGCCCACACTGGTGGCCCAGCCCCCGGTGTCGGTGCGGCCGGTGCCGCTGCCCGTGGCGAGCGAGCCGCCGGCGCGCGTCCCGCCGCCGCGGAGGGAGCCGCGGGGCAGGGCCCGGCTGCGGGCCACGATCGGCGCGCTCGGCGCCCTCGTACGCGCCCAGCCCGGCATCGTCGGCATGCGCCTGCGCAACGACGGCGACGGCCCGAGCGGCGAGCTGGCCGCGACCGTCGAGCTGCCGCCCGGCGTGACCCTCCTGCCGCCGGCCAGGCGCGGGCACGGCGTGGCGCTGCTCGAACCCGTGGGCACGGTCGACGGCTGGTCCTGCCGGCAGGCCGGGCAGGGCGCGCGGTGCGCCAGGCAGCCGCTGGCCGCCGGGCAGGGCACGGCGGTGTTCCTGCGCGTGCTGGTGTCGGAGCTGGCTCCGGAGGGCGCCGGGCCCGCCGTGCGCGTCGACGCCGACGACCTCCACGTCGACGCGCGGGCCGCGCAGGGCGTGCGCACGGTGGGGGCGTCGGCCAGGTTCGCCACCGAGGGCAGGGTGGCCGTCCGGGCGATCGGCAACACGCTGCTGAGCTGTCCCGAGGAGCACGACGGCTGTCCCGAGGCCAGGCGCCGCCAGGGCGACCAGCGCGACAACGACCTGTGGTCGATGACCCCCCTCGACCAGGACGCCAGCCCGGCCACCAGCGCCTCCAGCGCGGCCCGGCTCACCCTGCCCAAGGACAGCCGGGTCGTGTGGGCCGGCCTCTACTGGTCGGCGAGCGGCGCGGCGGCGGGGCCCGTCAAGGTCAGGGCGCCGGGCCGGCGCACGTACGTGTCGGTCCGTCCCGACCACGTCACGGCCCTCGACATGCCGCTCGGCCCGGCCTACCAGGCGTTCGCCGACGTCACCGCGCTGGCCGGGCAGGCGCGGCCGGGCGGCCTGTGGTGGGCGGCCGACGCGCCGATGGCGGAGGGGGCCTCCAGCCACGCCGGGTGGAGCCTGGTGGTGGTCGTGACCGGGCCGCGGCAGCCGTACAGCCAGGCCGTGGTGCTCGACACGGCGACCGTGATCGGCGGCGCGGACCGGAAGGTGCGCATGCCGCTCGGCGGCCTGAGCCCGGCCGCCGCGCCGGCCAGGGCCGAGCTGGTGACCTGGGAGGGCGACGCCGATCTCCAGGGCGACAAGGTCTCCCTCGGCACCGGCGCGATCGTCCCGGAGGGCGGCGACCGCGAGCGCGCCAACGTCTTCGACGGCTCCGCCAACGGCGCCGGGGGCATGACCTTCGGCGTCGACGTCGACACGGTCGACGCCGAGCTGGGCCGCGATCCGGCGCTGACGATCGTGACCGACAAGGACATCGTGCTCTTCGGAGCGGCCGCGCTGACCGTCAGGGCACGTTCATGACCGCAAACAGGACGAACTGGTACGGTCTGCCTAAATGGTCCGGCTGCACGGCGGCCCGCGGTCGAATCGTCGGGATTCACCCTCGCGCGATCACCTGCTTTCATTACCCTGAAAGAGGGCCGCCGAGTCCGGTCTCTGACGGTGCAGAGCCAGCAAGGTCGGACCACCAGGAAAGGGGCGGTGTCAGTGGATCGCTGTGCGCTGTTCGTGGACGCCGGCTATCTGCTGGCGGACGGAGCGATGGCCGTGCACGGCACTCGCCATCGAGAGGCCGTCGCCTGGGACTATCCCGGGCTCCTCCAGCTGATGACCAACCTGTCGCGCGAACGCACGGGCCTGCCGCTGCTGCGGTGCTACTGGTACGAGGCGACCGTCGAGGGCCGCCGCACCCCGGAGCACGACGCGCTGGCCGACATCCCGGGCCTCAAGCTCAGGCTCTCGCGCATCCGGCCGGGCCGCCGCGAAGGCGTCGACGCCCAGGTCCATCGCGACCTCATGACCCTCGCCCGCAACAACGCCATCTGCGACGCCGTCGTCGTCAGCGGCGACGAAGACCTCGCCCAGGTGGTGTGCGACGCACAAGACCTCGGCATCAGGGTCACCGTCATCCACATCGCCGCCGACGGCGGGTGGGCCGTGTCCCGGTCGCTGCGGCAGGAGTGCGACGACCTGGTCGAGCTGGGCAACGCCCACCTGCGGCCCTACGTCACGATGGTGAGCGGCGTCACCGAGTCCTCCAACGGCCACCACCAGCCGCTCAGCAACGGGCACGCCGCCCCCTCGCTGCCGCCCGCGCCGCCGGCCGCGCCCCCGGCGACCCCGACGGCCTCGCTGCCGCCGGCGCCGTCCGCGGGCAGCCACGCGGCCGGGCAGCACTCCGGGAGCCACGCGGCCCCCTCCTCCGGCCAGTCGTCCGCCAACGGGCAGGCGTCCTCGGGCGGGCGGTCGGCCACGCCGCCGGTGCTGCCGTCGTACTCGGGGTACCAGGAGCAGCCGTCGTCGATCCCGCCGTCCGTGCCCCCGTCCGTGCCCCCGTCCGTGCCCCCGTCCGTGCCGCCGTCCGCGCCGGCGACCGGGCCGCTGCAGCAGCCGCAGTCCGCCTCGCCCAGCACCGGGCAGTTCGCCACGCCGTCCTCGGGGGGCGCCTACCAGCCGGCGCAGCTCGGGCCGTACACCGGGCCGCAGGCCGCGCCCGTCTCCCCGCCGCCCGCCGCCACCGCCGGGGCCACCACGCTGGCCGACGCCGTGAAGGCCGCCCATCGCGAAGGGCACGACTTCGGCGAGTCCGTGGCCCGCGACGCGCCCGCGCTGTGGCTGGAGGCGGTGCTGGCCCGCAAGCCGCGCATGCCCTCCGACCTGGAGGCCCGCCTCCTGCAGGGCTCCTCGCTGCCGATCGACTTCCTGCTGCACGACGAGGTCCGCCACGCCCTGCGCCGCGGCTTCTGGGACGCCCTCGAACGCGCCCGCCACTGACCCACCCGCGCACGGCAAGCCGGACGCCCGGGCGCCAAGAGCGGCGGCCCGGGCGTCGGACGGGACGAGATCAGGAGAGCGCGTCGAACCCGGCGCGCAGGTGGGCGACCCGATCGCCCAGGTCGGCCAGCGGCACGGCGAGCGCCGGATCCTGCGACTTGCGGGCCAGCTCCCGCACCCGGGCCAGCTCGTCCTCCACCGCCGTCAGCCGCCGGGACAACTCCGGCAGGACCGAGGCGTGGTCACCCGCTCCGGGCGGCAGCTCGCCGGTCAGCCGCTCGCGGAGCAACGACGCCTGCTCGGCCAGGCGCTTGTTCATGTTGTAGAGCTCGGTGAACACCGACACCTTCGCCCGCAGCACCCAGGGGTCGAACGGCTTGGTGAGATAGTCGACCGCCCCCGCCGCGTATCCGCGGAAGGCGTAGTCGGGGGCGCTGTCGACCACGGTCAGGAAGATGATCGGGATGTTCCTGGTCCGCTCCCGCCGCTTGATGTGGGCGGCCGTCTCGAAGCCGTCCATGCCCGGCATCCGGACATCGAGCAGGATCAGCGCGAACTCGGTGTTGAGCAGCGCCTTGAGCGCCTCCTCGCCGGACCTGGCGCGTACGGGCACCAGGTCGAGCGAACTGAGGATCGCCTCCAGGGCGATCAGGTTCTCCTCGCGGTCGTCGACCAGGAGGATCTTTGCACGGTCCGGCATCGATCACGACCCTTCAGCGGTTGAGGGCGACGAGTCGGTCGTGGCTCCCCGCCCACGGCTGAGCCAGCCGCGCAGCCGTTCGAGCAGGCGATCGACGTCGACCGGCTTGGGCACGTAGTCGGACGCGCCCGAGGCGATGCTCTTCTCGCGATCACCACGCATGACCTTAGCGGTCAGCGCGATGATCGGCAGGTCGGCGAACTGGGGCATGCGCCGGATGGCCGAGGTCGTGGCCCAGCCGTCCATCTCCGGCATCATGATGTCCATCAGCACGAGCGCGACGTCCTCGTTCCGTTCGAGCTGCTCGATCCCCTCGCGGCCGTTCTCGGCGTAGACGACCGTCGATCCGTGTCGTTCCAGCACGCTGGTGAGGGCGAACACATTGCGGATGTCGTCGTCGACGATGAGGATCTTGGCGCCGTTGAGCGGGTCGTCGCCCTGCCACTGGGCGGGCGTCTCCACCGGCGGCTCGACCAGCTCGGGCATCGGCATGTCCAGCGGCGGCGGCTCGGGCAGGGTCGCGGCGGCGGCCTGCTCCTCGGCGGGCGAGGTCATGAGCTGCCGGCGCGGGGCCGTGCTGCCGTCGGTGGCGGCCAGCGGGCCGGTGTAGGAGGCCGGCAGGTAGAGGGTGAACGTGCTGCCCCTGCCCAGCTCGCTCTCGACGTGGATCTCGCCGCCGAGCAGCCGGGCGATGTCGCGGCAGATGGCCAGGCCGAGGCCGGTGCCGCCGTACTTGCGGCTGGTGGTGCCGTCGGCCTGCCTGAACGCCTCGAAGATGACCTCGCGCTTGTCGGGCGCGATGCCGATGCCGGTGTCGATCACCTGGAAGGCCAGCAGGTCGGTGGCGTCGTGGAGGGTGTCGTCGTCGAAGTCGACCCCTCGGGGGGCCGCCGCGACCCGCAGCTTGACCTCGCCCTTCGGGGTGAACTTCACCGCGTTGGACAGCAGGTTGCGCAGCACCTGCTGCAGGCGCTGCTCGTCGGCCCGCAGCTCGCTCGGCACGTCGGAGGCCACCTCGACGCCGAAGGACAACCCCTTGTCCTGGGCCAGCGGCGCGAAGGCCGCCTCCAGCAGGTCGACCATCTTGGGCAGCGACACCTGGATCGGATGGATGTCCATCCGGCCCGCCTCGACCTTCGACAGGTCGAGCATGTCGTTGATGAGCTGCAGCAGCGCCGAGCCCGCGCTGTGGATCGTGCGGGCGAACTCGACCTGCTGGGACGTCAGGTTGCCCTCGGCGTTCTCGGTCAGCAGCTTGGCCAGCACCAGCAGGCTGTTGAGCGGCGTGCGCAGCTCGTGGGACATGTTCGCGAGGAACTCGGACTTGTACCGCGAGGAGACCGCGAGCTGCTCGGCGCGCTCCTCCAGGGTGCGGCGGGCCTGCTCGATCTGGAAGTTCTGGATCTCGATCGCGCGGTTCTGCTTGGCCAGCAGCGCCGCCTTGTCCTCCAGCTCGGCGTTGGACCTGCGCAGCTCCTCCTGCTGCCGCTGGAGCTCGTCGGAGCGCTCCTGCAGCTCGCGGGTGAGCCGCTGGGACTCGGTCAGCAGGTCCTCGGTGCGGGAGTTGGCGATGATCGTGTTCATCGTGACGCCGATGGTCTCGACGAGCTGCGTCAGGAAGTCGAGGTGCACCTCGCCGAACGGGGTGAAGGAGGCCAGCTCCAGCACGCCGAGCACGCGGTTCTCGAACAGGATCGGCAGCACGACGATCTGCGCGGGCGTGGACTGGCTGAGCCCGCTGTCGATGGTGATGAACTGCGGCGGCACGTCGTCGAGGATGATGTGCCTGCCCTCGGCCGCCGCCTGGCCGACGATGCCCTCGCCGATCGCGAAGCGCCGGCGCGGCCCCCGGTCGGGACGCACCCCGTAGCCGCCGATCAGCGTCAGCTCGTGGTCGCCCTCGGGGTCGATGCCGTAGAAGGCGCCGTAGCGGGCCGAGACCAGCGGAGTGAGCTCGCTCATCGTCAGCTTGGCCACCTCGAACAGGTCGCGGTGGCCCTGCATGAGCCGGGAGATGCGGGCCAGGTTCGACTTGAGCCAGTCCTGCTCCTGGTTGGCCTGGGTCGTCTCGCGGAGGTTGGCCACCATCGAGTTGATGTTGTCCTTCAGCTCCGCCAGCTCGCCCTGCGCCTCGACGGCGATCGACCGGGTCAGGTCGCCCCGGGCCACGGCGCTGGTCACGGTCGCGATGGCGCGCACCTGCGTGGTCAGGTTGCCGGCCAGCTCGTTGACGCTCTCGGTGAGCCGCTTCCAGGTGCCCTCGACGCCCTCGACCCGGGCCTGGCCGCCGAGCTGGCCCTCCGAGCCCACCTCGCGGGCCACGCGGGTGACCTCGGAGGCGAAGGAGGACAGCTGGTCGACCATCCGGTTGATGGTGGTCTTCAGCGCCAGGATCTCGCCCTGGGCGTCGACGTCGATCTTGCGGGTCAGGTCGCCGTTGGCCACGGCCGTGGTGACCTCGGCGATGTTGCGCACCTGATAGGTCAGGTTGTTCGCCATGAAGTTGACGTTGTCGGTGAGGTCCTTCCACACGCCCGACACGCCCTGCACCCGCGCCTGGCCGCCCAGCTGCCCCTGCGTGCCCACCTCGCGGGCCACGCGGGTGACCTCGTCGGCGAACGACGACAGCTGGTCGACCATGGTGTTGAGGGTGTCCTTGAGCTGAAGGATCTCGCCCTGCGCGTCAACGGTGATCTTCTTCGACAGGTTGCCCTGCGCCACCGCGGACGAGACGGCCGCGATCTGGCGCACCTGCGAGGTGAGGTTGTTGGCCATCGAGTTGACGTTGTCGGTGAGGTCCTTCCAGACCCCGGACACGCCGCGCACCTGCGCCTGGCCGCCCAGCTGGCCCTCGGTGCCCACCTCGCGGGCCACGCGGGTGACCTCGGAGGCGAACGAGGACAGCTGCTCGACCATCGTGTTCATGGTCGACTTGAGCTCGAGGATCTCGCCCTGGGCGTCGACGTCGATCTTGCGGGTCAGGTCGCCGTTGGCCACGGCCGTGGTCACCTGGGCGATGTTGCGCACCTGGTAGGTCAGGTTGTTGGCCATCGAGTTGACGTTGTCGGTGAGGTCCTTCCAGACGCCCGACACGCCCTTCACCTCGGCGCGCCCGCCGAGCTTGCCCTCGGTGCCGACCTCGCGGGCGACTCGGGTGACCTCGTCGGCGAAGGACGACAGCTGGTCGACCATGGTGTTGAGGGTGTCCTTGAGCTGCAGGATCTCGCCCTCGGCGTCAACGGTGATCTTTTTCGACAGGTTGCCCTGGGCGACCGCCGTCGCGACGGTGGCGATCGAGCGCACCTGCGAGGTCAGGTTGTTGGCCATGAAGTTGACGTTGTCGGTGAGGTCCTTCCAGACGCCCGACACGCCGGTGACCTGTGCCTGGCCGCCCAGCTGGCCTTCCGTGCCCACCTCGCGGGCCACGCGGGTGACCTCCTCGGCGAAGCCCGAGAGCTGGTCGACCATCGTGTTGACGGTGTTCTTCAGCTCGAACATCTCGCCCACGGCGTCGACCGTGACCTTGCGGCTCAGGTCGCCCTTGGCGACCGCCGTGGTGACCACGGCGATGTCGCGGACCTGCGCGGCCACGCGCGAGGACATCGTGTTGACGGCCTCGGTGAGGTCGCGCCAGCTTCCCGACATGCCCCGCAGGTTGGCGCTGCCGCCCAGCCGGCCCTCGGTGCCCGCCTCGCGGGCGACCCTGGTGACCTCGGAGTTGAACAGGGCGAGCTGGTCGACCATGCCGTTGATGGCCTTGCCCAGGCGGCGCACCTCGCCGCGGGCCGACCGGTCGAGGTCGATGCGCCGCGACAGGTCGCCCTTGGCCACCGCGTCGATCACGTCGGCCGCGCCGCTGACCGGGCTGACCAGGGCGTCGATCAGCATGTTGACCGACTCGACGCTCTCGGACCACGCCCCGACGCCCGGGCCGGGCGTCAGCCGCTCGCCGAAGCGCCCTTCCTTGACGACTTCTTTGCGAACTCTCGCCAGCTCGTTCGCGAGGTGTTCGCGGCGGTCGGCCACTTCGTTCAGCAGCAGGCGCACTTCGCTGAGGATGCCGGGAGGAGCGTGCGGGACCCGACGCCGGAAATCGCCGTCACGCCAGGAGAAGAGAGTCTCCAGCACGGGAACGAGATCCGATTCCGTATAGGTCCGCTCCTCCGGGCTTGATGCGGCCTTGGCCGTGGTCATGGGGCCTCCTTCACTCGCGACGGGTCCCGGCGAGTGAGTCAAGTCTGTCACGATGAGTAGCTCGTAGTCCTGCCCTTGGATTTACCCCAAGTCAGTGAGAAGTGTGGTAGGCACGATGGGATGACTGCTTCTCCCCACGCGGTCCTGGCCGCGACCTTCGCGCCTGGCGATACCGCTGTGACGGCTGCGATGAGGTTCACGCGCGAGGTGATGACCGCGTGGGCCACCGTCAGCGTGCTCCACACCGCCGAGCAGGTGGCCGGCGATCTGGCGGAGCAGGTCTCTGACGAGCCGTTTGAGGTGATTTGGAAGCATTACGGGGACTCAGTCCAGGTCGAACTGCGGCAGCGGATCACCGCGCACGGTGACCCGAAGGCTCCTTCCGTGAACGTGGAGGAGTGGGGAGTCACCTTCGCGGGCGATTCCCGTGTCCATTGGGCAAGGCTCACGCTACCCGGCTCCGTGGACCAGGTGGCCGCCGAATGGGCGGAGGAGAGCGCTCGTGGCCCCCACTGGCTCGGCTTCCTGGCCGACGCCAGCGACCTGCTGGCCGGCACCCTCGACCCCGACATGGTCCCGGCGATCATCGCCCAGATCGTCGTGCCCCGCCTGTCGAGCTGGTGCGCGGTCTACACCGCCGGCAACTCGGGCGGCCCGCTGCGGCTGGTCTACCTCTGGCACGCCGACGAGGCCCGCATCGACGGCCTGCGCGAGCAGCTCACGGACATGGACGTCGGCGCGGCCGACACCAGGGCCACGTCCGTCATCCACCTGAACGACTCCCAGGTGCTGGCCGTGCCGCTCACCGCGCGCGGCCGCGGGCTCGGCATGATGTGCCTGGGCCGGTCCGACCGCTTCCCCGACGAGGTCATCCAGTTCGCCGACGACATCGGCAGGCGCGCCGCGCTGGCCATGGACAACGCCCGGCTCTACGCCCAGCAGGCCGCGGCCAACCGGGCGCTGCAACGCAGCCTCCTGCCGCCCAACGAGCCCGAGGTGCCCGGTCTCGACTACGGCGTCATCTACGAGCCCGCCGGCGAGGCCAACGAGGTCGGCGGCGACTTCTACGACCTGTTCAAGGCGGGCGACGACTCCTGGCGCTTCGCGATCGGCGACGTCTGCGGCACCGGCCCCGAGGCCGCCGCGGTGACCGGCCTGGCCCGCCACACGCTGCGCCTGCTGGCCCGCGAGGGCTACGGCGTCGCCGCGGTGCTCGGCCGGCTCAACCAGGCGATCCTGGAGGAGGGCGAGCGGGCCAGGTTCCTCACGCTGCTCCACGGCGACATCACGCCCGTGGCGTCCGGCCTGGAGGTGCGGCTGGTGTCCGCCGGCCATCCCGAGGCGCTGCGGCTCAGGCCGAGCGGCAAGGTGGAGGCGGTGACCACGCCGCAGTCGCTGCTCGGCGTCTTCCACGAGGTCGTGTTCGAGGCCGACACCATCCATCTCGACCACGGCGACGTGCTGCTGGCGGTGACCGACGGCGTGACCGAGCGGCGCTCGGGCGGGCGGCTGCTCGACGACGACGGCGGTCTGGCCAAGCTGCTGGCCGAGTGCGCCGGGCTGTCGGCCAGGGCGGTGGCTGAGCGCATCCGCAGGGGCGCGGCGGAGTTCGCCGCCGAGCCGAGCGCCGACGACCTCGCCATCGTGGTCCTGCGCGCGCGCTGACCGGTGTGGGAGCGCCCCCGCAGGAGCGCTCCCACGACGTGCGCGAGTGGTCAGCCGACGTGCACGTGCTTGCGGGCGAACTCCAGTTGCAGGGCCGTCTGGGCGATGCGCTCGGCGACCACGAGCGAGCCGCGGATGGCGCCGTAGGTGTAGAGCTCGTGCTCGCGGCCGTGCTCGGCGAGCTTGGCCACGTACTTCTCGATCTGGCGCAGCGGGCAGCGGGTGTCGTTCTCGCCGGCGAGGATCAGCAGGGGGCTCTTGATCTGGTCCACGTACGTGATCGGCGAGCAGAACGCGTACCGCTCGGGCTGCTCGTCGGGGGAGCCGCCGAGCAGGGCGCGCTGGTAGGCGCGCAGGCTCTCGGCCTCGTCCTCGTAGCAGGTCTGGTGGCAGGCGATGGGCACCGCGGCGATGCCCGCGGCCCACAGGCCGGGCTGGACGCCCAGGCCGAGCAGCGAGAGGTAACCGCCCCAGGCGGTGCCGGCCAGGATCAGCCGGGCGGGGTCGATCGTGCCCCGGTCCACCAGCGCCTGGCGCACGGCGGCGATGTCGGCCAGCTCGATGTGCCCGACGTCGCCGTGCAGCGCGTCCCGCCAGGCGGAGCCGTAGCCGGTCGAGCCGCGGTAGTTGACGCGGACGACGGCGAAGCCCGCGTCGACCCAGGCCGCGACCTCGGGGGAGAAGGCGTCGCGGTCGTGGTCGGTCGGGCCGCCGTGCATGAGGAAGACCGCCGGGTGGGGCGCCGCGCCGGTCTCGGGCTTGGACACCAGCGCGTGGATGCGCCCGCCTGGCCCTTCGACGTCGAGGTCCTCGACGGGGACGCTCGGCGGCGCCGGCGGGCCGCCCGCGTTGAGCACGACCTGGCCGTTGCTCGACCGGATGACCGGCGGGCGCGAGCCGCTGGACCAGGAGTACTCGATGTGGCCGCCGGGCCGCGGCGCGGCCTCGTCGATCACGCCGTGCGGGGTGTCGATGAGGGTCAGGACGCCGCCCGCCAGGTCGTAGCGGTGCAGGTAGCTGCGGGCGCGGTGGTCGCGCACGATCAGCAGGCCGCGGCCGTCGTCGAACCACTCGGCGGCCAGGTCGCCGGGGTCCTTCAGCCAGATCTCGCGCTGCTCGTCGGTGACCGGGTCCCAGACCAGGGGCTCGTGGCGCTGGCGGCGCTCGTGCAGGGTCAGCAGGCGGCGGTCGCCGAGCACCGGGGCGAAGCGGAGGCCGTGCACGCCCTTGTCGGGGCCGTCGTAGAGCTCGCCGACGGTCTCGCCGTGCTGGTCGACGACGCGCAGCGCCGGACGCCGGAAGTCGCCGTACTCGCCGTGGTTGATGGCGATGAGGGAGCCGTCGAGGGACATGTCGGTCACCCAGGCGGCCTCGGCGTGCTCGTACAGCAGCTCGGCCGGCGCGCCGGGGCGTACCAGATGGATCCGGAACGTGCCCTCGCTGGCCAGGCTGATGGCGGCCAGGCCGGTCGCCGACAGCGCGATGCCGCCCGGCTGGCCCGGCGGCAGGCCGGGCGCGGCCGGCTCGCTCGGACCGCCCGCGAACGGCTGGCGCCACCAGGTGCCGAACTCGTCGCCGTCGGTGTCGGCGAACCAGTAGATCCACTGTCCCGCCGGGTCGATCGCCGCGTACGCGGTGCCCTTGGGCCGGTCGGTGACCTGGCGCACGGCGCCGGTCGCCCGGTCCCAGGCGTAGACCTCCCACGTCCCGGTGGCGTTGGAGCGGTAGATGGAGCGGTTCGGGGCCTGGCGGGCCCAGGCCGGCAGCGTCATGCGCGACGCGCGGAACCTGGCCTGCCAGCGTTCCTCCGCCTTCATCCGGCGCGCCCCCTCCCATCGATGGCCCACGCCCTCTGGGTGCGGGATGCCGTCCAGTATTGCGCCTGAGTCGGGGAAATACTCGGGGAATGTGGGGGAATTTCGGACTAAATGCCCCATCAGTAACACCAGTCGCAGATGCCCGTCAAGGAACAGGTCTTGAACGGGGCTCAGGCTCGAAGATAGACAGATGAAACGCGGCTCTGACCGTAACTTTCTTCTGGCCATTCTTGGCATGCCGGCTGAAATAACCGGATATGCGGGCGGCCAGCTCGGCGGAATCAGTGTGCCACGCGCTCGGGCCCATTCCCACGACCTGGACCAGCTCGTCCGGTCCGAGCTCCATGTCGAACTCGATCGCGCGCCGCCCGGTCCGGGCGAACCCCTGCATGCTGCGGGCGACCCGGAGATCCTTCTCCTCGTCCACCGAGAGCAGCCCCAGCTCCCCGACCAGCGGGCTCAGGTGCGCCGCCGCCGGGGTCGCGACGACCGCGGCCCCTCCAGGGCGCAGGATCCGCCGGAACTCGGGCCCGTTCCTGGGCGCGAACACATCGATCACCACATCGGCCACCCCATGCCGGATCGGGAGCGGCCGCCACACGTCCGCCACGAACGCCCCCAGCCTCGGATGCGCCCGCGCCGCCCGCCGTACGGCGTGCTTGGAGACGTCGAACGCCATCCCGATGCCATCGTCCACCGCATTGAGCACGGCCGCCAGGTAGTGCCCGGTGCCCGTGCCGGCGTCGACGATCAGCGGTGCGACCCTGCCCGCCGCGCCGAGACCTTCGACGGTCACCGGCCCACCTTGCGGACCGGCCTCCACTCCCGCCCCACCGTACGCTCCCGGCCCGGTTTCGTCATTCGATTCAGTAGAAGATTCACGTTTTTCTCCGGCCGCCACCCGTACGCGTACGGTTTCCGCCAGCGCCTGCGCCAGCGGGGCATAGTGCCCGGCCGCCAGGAACTCGGCCCGCGCGGCCACCATCGCGGCGCTGTCGGCGGTGCCGGGCGGGCGTGACCCGGTGAGCAGGCTGACGTACCCCTGCTTGGCCACGTCGAAGGAGTGCCCCCGCGCGCACCGCAATGCGCCCTCGGCGAGCTCCACGTCCGCGTGGCAGACGGGGCAGATCAGGTGTTCGACGATGTCGGCCAGCATGCGCCCATTCTCCAGCGGCCTCACGCCGCCGCGCGCAGCGCCTCCAGCAGGAACGCGGCGTTGGACGGCGTCGCGCGCAGCTTGCCGACGAGCGTCTCCAGGGCCTGCTGCCGGTCCAGCCCGGCCAGCGTGCGGCGCAGCCGCCAGATCACCTGCCGCTCCTGCGGGTGCAGCAGCAGCTCCTCGCGCCTGGTGCCGGAGGCCTCCAGGTCGACCGCCGGGAACAGGCGTCGCTCGGCCAGGTCGCGGGCGAGGTGGAGCTCCATGTTGCCGGTGCCCTTGAACTCCTCGTACAGGCTGTTGTCCATGCGGGAGCCGGTGTCCACGAGGGCGCTGGCGAGGATGGTCAGCGAGCCGCCGCCCTCGACGTTGCGGGCCGCGCCGAAGAAGCGTTTGGGCGGGTAGAGGGCGCGGGCGTCGATGCCGCCGGTGAGCACCCGGCCGCCGCCGGGCGCGAGGTTGTTGTAGGCCCGGCCGAGCCGGGTCAGCGAGTCGAGTAGCAGCACGACGTCGCGGCCGCCCTCCACCAGGCGCTTGGCGCGTTCGAGGGCCAGCTCCGCGACGGCGGCGTGGTCGCGGTCGGGGTGGTCGAAGGTGGAGGCGAAGATCTCCCCCTGGACGGAGGCCCGCATCTCGGTCACCTCCTCGGGCCGCTCGCCCACGAGCACGACGATGAGGTGCACCTCGGGATGGTTGCGGGTGACCGCGGCGGCCAGCGCCTGCAGCACCATCGTCTTGCCGGCCTTGGGCGGCGCCACGATGAGACCGCGCTGTCCCTTGCCGATGGGCGCGACCAGGTCGATGACCCGGGTGCTGAGCGACCCGGTCTCGATGACCAGCCGCTCGTCCGGGTGGACGGGCGTCAGCTCCTCGAAGCGCGGCCGGTCCCGCCACTCGGCCAGGCCGTTGACGGACTGGACGCCGGCCAGCTTGTTCCCGGCCACGGTGGCCACGACGCGGTCGCCGCGCCGCAGCCCGAGCTGCCTGACCCGCTCGGGCGGCACGCGTACGTCGCCCGGCCCGGGAAGGTGTTCCGCGCGGATGAAGGCGGACTTCTCCTGTACGTCGAGGAGGCCGCTCACCTGCCCTGCGGGCGTTTCCGCGCGCTGTTGCGGAATGGTGTGAACAGACATGATGAGCCCCTTTGGGGGAGATGCGCCGACCGGAGATCGGCGAGTGCGATGAAGAAGCCGGGCCCGGAGAAACCTGGGCGGGGCTGGAGCAGAACCAGCGGAGCGGAAGCTCAACGCTTGTGGGGAAGATACCACACGTTCCGCCCCATCAAACGCCTAGCCCTCTTGGACTATTCCCGGACGGTTCTGGTGTGTTCTGCCGCGTGTCCCGGCCCGTACGCGTGACAATGTTCTTCATCGCACCACGCCGTGAGGAAGACCCCCGGCCGGCGGTGCGGCGAAGGCACACAACCCCCATCAGCGCAGCGGCACCGTGTCAAGTGACATGCAGGACCCCTGCAACTCGGCGGGGGTTCCATGGACACATCCGAGCTCCTTGGGGGAACACCATGAACACCGTCCACTGCCCGCAGTGCCAGCACACGCTCGACGAGGGCCCGATCATGTACCGGTGCGCCCACTGCTGCCGCGCCGTCTACGCCGCCGACCTGGAGAACGAGTACGTTCCCCGGCAGCCCGTCGCCGCCTAACCTAGGCGGGATGAAGCACAGCCCCATCACCGTCTCCGGCGTCGAGGTGACGCCGCTCTGCGACGCGGTGGGCCCGATGGGCCCCGCGATCCGCCTCCCGCTCGCCGAGATGTTCCCCGGATCCGGTCCGGCGGACGATCCGTGGGTCCTGCACTTCCACTGCTACCTGCTGCGCGACGGCGCAGGCCGCCTCACCCTCGTCGACACCGGCATCGGCGGGGAGGACTCCCCGGCGGCCGGCTGGGCGCCCGTGCCCGGCGTCCTGACGGACGAGCTGGCGGCGGTGGGCGTCGCGCCCGCCGACATCGGCACCGTCGTCCTCACCCACCTGCACAGCGACCACGCGAGCGGCGCGGTCACAGGCGGCCGGCCGGTGTTCGAGAACGCGCGCCACGTGCTCCAGCGGGCCGAGGTGGACTCGGCCTCAGGAGCCATGTCCAACCTGCTGACCCCGCTCAAGGACCAGCTCCACGTCGTCGAGGGGCAGGCCGAGATCGCGCCGGGCATCCACGTCCGGCACACGCCCGGCCACACCCCCGGTCACCAGATCGCCAGGGTCGGCGACCTGGCCATCACCGGCGACCTCGTGCTCCACCCGGTGCAACTGGCCGACCCGGGCATCCACTACGCCTACGACGACGACCAGGAGACGGCCGCGCGCACGCGCACCGAGGTCCTGGCGGCGTTGCGGGCCGAGCGGGCGACGATCGCCACCGCGCACTTCAGCGAGCCGTTCATGCGTCTTTGATCCGTTACGGCACCATTGGCTGTCATGAAGATTCGTGTTGTGGCCGGGATCGCCCTCGGCGCCGCGCTGCTGGCCCCCGCCCCTGCGTCGGCGGCCACCGCGCCCGAGCTCTCGGGCGCCGCCGTCTACGCCGACGACGGCCACCGGCTCGCCCGCTACGAAGGCGGTGAGTGGAGCACTCTCGCCAAGATCGGCGCGCTGCCGCAGTTCGCCGTCTCGCCGGACGGCAGGAAGGCCGCCTGGGTGACCGACGGCGGCGACCTCCAGGTCAAGGACGGCGCCAAGACCGTCACCGCGGCCACGAAGCTCCAGGGCGGCACGCCGTGCCTGACCCCCGTCTGGTCGCCCGACTCGACGCAGGTCGCCTACGTCGGCAAGGGCGAGACCGTCATGGCGGTCAAGGCCGACGGCACCGGCGGGCGCAGGCTCGGCACGTCCAAGGGCGTGTGCCATCTGGCGTGGGCGGCGGGCGGCCGTTACCTCGCGGGCTACACCGGCGAGGCCGACGCCGTCTACCGGCTCGACGTCAGGACAGGGAAGGCCGCCAGGGCCAAGGGCGTCCAGCTCGTCACCCACGTGCAGAGCCTGTCGCCGAACGGCCGCAACGCGGTCGTCGCGGTCCCGGCCGATCCCGCCGCGCTCGGCGACGGGACCTGGCCGGCGGCCTTCAAGCCCGCCGTGGTCGACCTGGTGACGGGCCGGAAGCTCACCCCGGCCGTCAAGGGCCGGCTGATCGGCGCGTTCTACCTGGCCGACGGGCGGCTGGTGGTCCGCGTGGCGGGCGGCGCGCACAACACGCTGGTCGTGCTGGACGCGGCGGGCAAGGAGAGCCAGCGGATCGAGGAACCGGCCAGGGCCAGGACCCAGGCGCTGCTGCAGGTGCTGCCGTAACGTTGGCCCGGTGAACGATTTCTGGTCCACCGTCAACCGGGTCGTCACCGGAGCCGCGGCCTACATCACCGACGAGCGGGGCCGGGCCCTGCTCGTCAAGCCCAACTACCGCGACCACTGGTCCTTCCCCGGCGGCATCATCGACGCGGGGGAGCACCCGGCGCAGGCGTGCGCCAGGGAGGTCGCCGAGGAGCTCGGCCTGGTGCTGGAGGTCGGCCGGCTGCTCGCCGTGAGCTGGGTCGACGGCCTGGCGTACGTGCCGTACGCGATGGTCAACTTCATGTTCGACTGTGGCGAGCTGCCGTCGGGCACGGTGATCACCTTGCAGGCCGAGGAGCTGGACGACCACGGGTTCTACACCCACGAGGAGGCCGCCCGCCTGCTGCCCGCCCACGGCCACCGGCGGCTGCTGGCGGCCGCGCGGGCGCGGGCCTCGGGCGGGACGGCCTACCTAGCTCCCGGCGAGGACCGGCTGGTCGGCGAGGAGGGCTGAGGGCAGGAAGACCATCGCGGTCAGGCCGCCGTAGGGCGAGGGCGCGAGGGTGACCTTGATGTCGTGCCGGGCGGCCAGCCGGCCGACCACGAACAGGCCCAGCCGGTCGCTCTGCGCCAGGTCGAACTCCGGCATCTTGGCCAGCCGGTCGTTGAGCTCGTCCAGCTCGACGCGGGGCAGGCCGAGGCCGCGGTCCTCGATCTCGATCATCAGGCCGTTCGGGGTGCTCGAACTGCGCACGTCCACCCTGGTCTGCGGGGGTGAGAAGAGGGTGGCGTTCTCGACCAGCTCGGCCAGCAGGTGGGCCACGTCCGTGACGGTCGCGCCGAGCAGGGCGGTCTGCGGCGGCGGCAGGATCTCGACGCGTTCGTACTCCTCGACCTCGGCGACGGCCGCGCGCAGCACGTCGAGGATGGCCACCGGGTTGCGCCAGCCGCGCCCGGGGGCCTGGTCGGACAGGATGATCAGGCTCTCCGCGTGCCTGCGCATGCGGGTGGTGAGGTGGTCCAGCTTGAACAGGTCGGCCAGCAGGTCGGGCTCCTCGGTGGCCCGCTCCATGCTGTCGAGCTGGAGCAGCTGGCGGTGCAGCAGCGACTGGTTGCGCCGGGCCAGGTTCACGAAGACCTGGCTGACGCCGTGCCGCAGCCTGGCCTGGTCGACGGCGGCCTCCACGGCCGTGGACTGCACGTGGTTGAAGGCCCGCACGATGTCGGCGACCTCGGAGGTCTCCGTCCTGACCTCCAGCGGCGCGACCTCGGCGGCCGTGGGCGGGCGGGTGTTCGTGCGCAGCCGCTCGATCAGCCCGGTCAGCCGCACCTCGGCCAGTTCGGTGGCCGCGTCGCGCAGCCCGGCCAGCTCGCGGACCAGCCGCCGGCGGAAGCGCAGCGACAGCAGGATCGAGGCGAGCACGGCGAGCAGGCCCACGCCGCCGGCCACGCCGATCTTGATCAGGATGCTCTCGGCGGCCGGCGTCACCCGGGCCACGATGCCCTCCACGGCCTGGCCCTGGTCGCGTTCGAGCACCGCCCACAGGTTCTGGCCGTCCACCTCCCAGGTGGCGGCGGTGGCGGGCAGGCCGTTCATCGCGGCCTGGCCCCGGATGGCGTCCTCGGCGTCGAGGAACTCCTTGTAGACGGGTGAGGTGGCCAGCTGCGCGTACGGGCCGCGCAGGCCGCCGTCCAGGTGCGAGAGCGCCTGCGCGTACAGCAGCCGCCGGGTCGCCACCATCCCGGTGAACGCCTCCCGCTCGACGGCCTCGACCCGCCCTCTGGCCAGCACCACGACGATCATCGCGCGCTCGCGCGAGACCAGGTCCTTGGCCTCGCCGAGCATGGTGACCGCCCGCGCCTGCCGGTACAGCGACATGTCGGGCACCAGCACCATCGCGTCGTACATGCGGAAGGAGGCGTCCACGATCTGGCTGTAGCCGTCGATCACGGCCAGCGGCGCGACCGTGCCGCCGTCCACCTCGGCGCGGATGCCGGACAGCAGGTCGAGCTTGGCGTTGAGGACGTCGAGCTGCGTGCGCATCTCGGGCGACATCCCGCGCTGGTCCTTGGCCAGCTTGCGGAAGGCCGCCACCGCCCGGTCGGTCTGCCCGCGCTGCCTGGCCAGCTTGTCCGCGCCGCGGTGGGTGGCCAGGAACTCGACCGAGGCCAGCCGCTCGTCCTGGAGCTCGGCGTTGATCCGCTCCGACGGCGTGGCCAGGTTCGAGGCCAGCTTGTTGATCTCCAGCAGGCGAAGGCCGTCGCCGCCGGTCAGGCCCGCCGCGAACGCCCACAGCCCGACCAGGGACAGCAGCGGCACGAGCAGGAGGATCAGGAGCTTCAGAGCAATGGGACGGCCACGCGTGGGGGGCATGCGACCTCCGGGTGCATGATGAGATCGCCTCGCAGATTACACCCCCCTTTGGAAGGATTTCTGTGCGTCTTCCGCGTTCCGCCGCCGGTTGGACCATCGGCGTCTTCGGCGTGCTCGCCTTCGCACTCGGGCTCGTCGGGCTGCTGTCGCCGGACTCCCTGCTGGTCCTGCTGGGTTTCGAGGTGCTCGACGTACGCCCGTCCGGCGACTACACGCTGGTCTACATGGCGGCTTCGTCGATGGCGGCGGTGAACATGGGGGTCTATTACGTTTTCGCGGCATCCGCCGACTACACGCCGTTCTTCCGGTGGACCGTGCCGTTCCGGCTGGTGACGTTCGCGGTGTTCACGACGCTGGTGCTGACGAGGGCGGCGCCGGGCGAGTTCTTCGGCGTGGGGCTCTGGGAAGGCGTGGGAGCGCTGGTCACGGGGTTCGCGCTCTGGCGCGAGGGCAAGCTGCTGCCCTCGCGCCCATGAGCTCACGGCCTGGTGTCGTCGGGGCGGCCGCCGGCCACCAGCCGGTCGCCGTCCACCGGTTCGTGCGCGGCCCGCTCGCTCGCGACCCGTTCGTGCGCGACGCGGCCGTCCGTTCCGCCGTCCGTCACGCCGTCGTGCGCGGCGCGGTTGCGGTCGCGTTCGAGCCGCCGTTCGAGGTCGCGCTTCTCGTCCTCCAGGCGGGAGACCCGGTCGGACGCCTCGGCGCGGACGGCCCGCAGCCTGCGGCGCTTCCTGGCGGTCCTGCGCGACCCGGCGCCGATCAGCCAGATCCCCGCCAGCAGGGCGGCCGCGACGACCGCTCCGGCGAGGAACATCTGGACGTGGTCGAGCTGGTAGGTGTTGCCGAACAGGATGTACCTGGAGCTCTCCTCCGTCACCACCAAGGCGACGGCGCCGCCGGCGAGCAGGACCAGGATCAGACCCAATAAGACCATCCGAACTCACCCCTTGTCGTCTGAGCGCGTTTCTTCTGCCCTGACGGAGACGGGGTATGCGCATGATGGCGGGTATGAGACCCGAGCCCGGCCAGGTGCTGCACTTCTCCGAGGACCCGACCATCGAGCGGTTCGTGCCCCAGGTCGCGGTGACGTCCTCGCTCGGCGAGCCGTACGTGTGGGCGGTCGGCCACGACCGCTGCCCCGACCACTGGTTCCCGCGCGCCTGCCCGCGGGCGATGGCCTGGCGCGGGCCGGACACCACCGACGAGGACGTGGCCAGGATCGCCGGCGTGGGCTGCGGCGACCGCGTGCACGCCGTCGAGTACGCCTGGCTCAAGGCCATCATGGACGTCCGCCTGTACGCCTACCGCCTGCCCGCGGCCGGGTTCGCGCCGATCGGCGACCCGCCGCACGCCGTGGTGTCGCGGGAGCCGGTCGTCCCGATCGGCCCGCCCGAGCCGGTGGGCGACCTGTTCGAGCTGCACGAGCAGGCCGGCATCCAGCTGCGCGTGCTGGACAACCTGTGGCCGTTCTGGCACGAGGTGACCGGCAGCAGCATGGAGTTCAGCGGGATCAGGCTGCGGAACGCGCGTCGATGAGCGCGGTCAGCTCGGCCACCGGCATCGAGGCGGGCGGCAGCTTCTCGCGGGCGACCCGGTTGGCCTCGCGGCGCAGCACTTCGTTGACCGGCGTGGGCACGCCGTGCTCGCGGCCGAGCAGGACGATCTCGCCGTTGAGGTAGTCGGCCTCGATCGAGCCGCTGCCCCTGGCCAGGCTCTGCCAGGACGATCCGCCGCCCCGCCGGACGCCTTCGATCGGCACGACGTCCACCTGGTGGCCGCGGACCCGGCGCTCGTCCTCGGCGGTGGAGTAGGGGATGCCCGCGTGCTCGAACACGCCGACGGCCTCGGCGCGGGCCCGGTCGGCGAGCTCGGCCATGCCGTCGGCGTGCCCGACGAGGGCTTCGACGGCGTTGCCGAGGTTGTTGAGCAGCTTGCCGTGCTTCCAGCGCATGACGTCGGGGGTGGCGCGGGCGAGCAGCCCGTGTTTGCCGAGGTCGTCGGCGATTCGCCCGGCGAGGTCGTCCACACCCTGAGGGTAGCGCCCGACGTGCAGCAGGCCCGAGTACGGCCGGCCGTGGGCGGCCACGACGCCGGGTTCGAGGTGCTGGGACGGCAGCCACACGCACATGCCGTAGACCCGCTCGGACCTGCGCAGGACGGTGCGCTCGTTGGCCACGCCGTTCTGCGCGCACACGACCGGCAGATCCGTCGGCCAGGGATCGAGGGCGGCCAGGGTGTCCTGGGACTTGGTGGCCAGGATCAGCACGTCGTCGTCGCGGGTGGGGATCGGGCCGGAGGCCGCGGGGATGCGCAGGGTCTCGTCGGAATCGGGGGTGATCAGGCGGAGTCCGTCACGCTTGAGCGCCTCGTGGTGCGCGCCTCTCGCGACGAGCACGACCTCGTGCCCGCCCTGGTGGAGGCGGGCGCCGATGGTGCCGCCGACTGCTCCTGCTCCGATCACTATGTAGCGCATTGTCCGAGAATGTCACTTCCTACTTCGCGAGCGCCACCTCGGTCTGCGGCATCAGGGCGGTCCCGCGCGTACGCTCGCGCATGATCGTCTTCAGTACGCGCCAGCCGTCGCGCACCGCGTGCAGGTTGCTCGCGCCGTGGATCCGGGAGCGCTCGTGGCTGGGCACCTCGTGGATGACCAGGCCGGCCTGGGCGGCCCGGACGTTCATGAGGGTCTCGATCTCGAAGCCGTCGCAGTCGAGCTCCATGACGTCCAGGTGGTCGCGCCAGAAGGCGTTGTAGCCGTAGCACAGGTCGGTGAAGCGGGTGCCGTACAGCATGTTGGTCAGGCCGGTGAGGAACTTGTTGCCCAGCGACCGGATGGGGCTGAGGTCGTCGGAGCCGCCGCCGGGGGCGTACCGGGAGCCCTTGGCGAAGTCGGCGCCGTCGATGAGGGTCTCGACGAACGAGCGGATCTCCTTGCCGTCGGTGGAGCCGTCGGCGTCGATCATGACGATGATGTCGCCCCGGGCGGCCTGGAAGCCCTCGATGAGGGCGTTGCCCTTGCCGCGCCGGCTCTGCACGACGACCCGGAGGTCGGGGCGCAGCCTGCGCGCGACGGCGACGGTGTCGTCGGTCGAGTTGCCGTCGACCAGGATCACCTCGTCGATCCAGTCGGGCAGCGTGGCGAAGACGTGGGGAAGGTTCTCGGCTTCGTTCATCGCGGGGACGATGACACTGACACTGGCGGCGAAGGGCTGCTTGTTCATGGGTACAAGGTGCACCTGCACACATGCAGCCCACTTGACACTGCCTTGCAGTGATCCTACTTATATGCGATCTCCGCCGACCAATGCCTCGTCCGCCCGCGCGAGGATCTCCTCGACGGTCTCTGCGGGGGACTGGGCGGAGGTGTCCAGCCACAGGCCGATGCGCGGCGTTTCGGCCCGCAGGGCGGCGTCGAGCTGGGCGATCGTCCAGGCGCCGTAGCCGGTCTTGGCGCGTTCGCGCTCGCGGCGCTCGACGGCGGCGGCGTCGGGGGCGAGCACGACCACCCGGAGCGGACGGGTGCGGATCCACCCGGTGAACCGCTCCAAGTCCTCTCCAAGGACCACATCTTGCACAATTGCTGTAAATCCGGCTTCGAAATACAAGTCCGCCGTTTGGGCCGCGAGCCGGTAGCGCAGCTGCAACTGGCGCACCGCCTCCTCCTCCGACCCGGGCGTCATCTCGGCCCGGCCGCCCACGACCATGCGGCGGAAGGCGTCGCCCCGGACGTGGGCCGACCGCGGCAGGCGCTCGGCCAGCGCCTGGGCGACCGTGGACTTGCCGGCGGCCGAGATCCCGGTGACCAGGACGACGCCGTTCACCCGCGGCCGCCCCTCACCCGCCGACCAGCTTCCGCACCCGGTCCGCGCCCACCGCCATGAGCAGCGTGGGCAGCCGCGGCCCGGTGTCGCGGCCCACCAGCAGCCGGTAGAGCAGGACGAAGAACGAGCGCTGGGCCGCCTTCAGCTCCGGCGTGGGCTTGGCGTCGGCGTCGAGGCCCGCCTGGAGCTTCGGCACGCCGTAGACCAGGCTGGTGAGACCGTCGAGCGTCCAGTCGTCGAGGCCGTCGGCCAGCAGCCGCAACGACTCGCGCTCGGTCTGGCCGAGGGAGTCGAGCAGGTCCTGGTCGGGCGTCTCGCGCACGTGGGTGCGCTGGTCGGCGGGCAGGTGGTCGGCCACCCAGCGCTGCGCCCGGTCGAGCCGGGGGCGGGCCTGGTCGAGCCGGTCGACGGCGTCGAGGTCGCGCAGGATGCGCAGCGCCTGCTCGTCGTGGCCGGTGGTGATGTCGAGGATCGAGGCCAGCGTGCGGTAGGGCACCGGGACCGGCGTGGCCGGCAGCGGCCCGGCGGCGGTGCCCACGGCGCGGGCGTGGGCGGCCAGCTCGGCGGGCTGGGCCTGGCCGGAGTCGACCTTGCGGGCCAGGGCGTCCCACTCGTCGTAGAGGCGCTGGATCTCCTGGTCGAAGGCGATCTTGAAGGACTGGGCGGGCTTGCGGCGGGCGTACAGCCAGCGCAGCACGGGCGCCTCCATGATCCCCAGCGCGTCGGCCGGGGTCGGCACGTCGCCCTTGGAGCTGCTCATCTTGGCCATGCCGGTGATGCCGACGAAGGCGTACATCGGGCCGATCGGCTGCTCGCCGCCGAACACCTCGCCGACGATCTGGCCGCCGACGACCCAGGCCGAGCCGGGGGAGTGGTGGTCGACGCCCGACGGCTCGAAGACCACGTCCTCGTACGCCCACCGCATCGGCCAGTCGACCTTCCACACCAGCTTGCCGCGGTCGTGCTCGGCCAGGCGCACGGTCTCGCCGAACCCGCACTCGCAGGTGTAGGCCAGCTCGCTCGTCTCGTCGTCGTACGCGGTGACCTTCGTGAGGTCGCGCTCGCACAGCTCGCAGTACGGCTTGTACGGGAAGTAGTCGGCCACCTCCCGGCCGCCGTCCTTGGTCCGGTACGCCGCCAGGATCGCGTCGATCCGCGACCGCTCGCGCACGGCCAGCAGGATCTGCTCCCGGTAGACGCCCGAGGTGTACTGCTCGGTCTGGCTGATGCCCCGGTAGTCGACGCCCAGCTCGGCCAGCGCGGCGGTCATCGGCGCCTTGAAGTGCTCGGCCCAGTTGGCGTGCGGGCTGCCCGGCGGGGCGGGCACCGAGGTCAGCGGTTTGCCGATGTGCTCGGCCCAGGACGGGTCGACGCCCGCGGGCACCCTGCGGAAACGGTCGTAGTCGTCCCAGGACAGCAGGTGGACGCAGTCGAGGCCGCGCCGCCTGATCTCGTCGGCGACGAGGTGGGGGGTCATGACCTCGCGCAGGTTGCCCAGGTGGATGGGGCCCGAGGGGCTGAGCCCGGAGGCGCAGACGATCGGTTTGCCCGGGGCACGACGCTCCGCCTCGGAGATCACCTCGTCCGCGAACCTGGAGACCCAGTCGGCCTCTGCACTTTCCACCATTGAGCCATTGTCGCGGCTCGCCCGGGTCATACGCGAACCGGCCGAAAATCCGGTGCGTCGCCGGCGAGCCCTGCAGTAGCCTCCCGCGCATGACGCCACCCCGTGTACGTCCGCCCTTCGTGGCCGACGAACGTACCCAGCTCGTCGGCTGGCTGGACATGCAGCGCTCGATCGTCCACTGGAAGTGCGAGGGGTTGTCCGAGGCCGACGCCCACCGGCCGGTCCTGCCGACCTCGCCCCTGATGACGGTGGCCGGTCTGGTCGCCCACATGCGCTGGACCGAGCACTGCTGGTTCGAGGTGCTCTTCCTGGGCGGCAGCGCCGAGGGCAACCCGCAGTTCCTGGAGGAGCCCGAAGACGCCGACATGCTGGTCGAGGGCGTCACGCTGGCTCAGCTCCTCGACGACTACGCCAAGCAGTGCGAGCGCTCCAACGAGATCGTCGCCGCCCACTCGCTCGACGACGTCGGCAAGCACCCCGACTTCCGGTCGGCGGCGTCCTCGCTGCGCTGGGTGCTGATCCACATGGTCGAGGAGACCGCCAGGCACGCCGGCCACCTCGACATCGTCAGAGAGCTGGTCGACGGGAACAAGGGCTACTACTGACCCGTCACACGCCCAGCACGTCCGCCGGGTCGGCGACGATCCGCTGGATGATCAGCCCGGCCGCCCCCAGCACCGCCGCGTCGGCGCCGTTGGCCGAGACGACCAGGGCGGGCGGCGTGCCGCGCATCTGCCCCAGCCGGGCCGCCAGCACGTCCCGGGCCGGGGTCTCCAGCCACGGGAACAGCGGGGCGAAGACGCCGCCGAGCACGATCCGGCCGGGGTCCATCAGGTGCACGGCCGACGTGAGCGCCACCCCGAGCGCCTCCCCGGCCCGCGCGCAGGCGGCCAGCGCGCGCCGGTCGCCCGCGGCCAGCGCGTCGGCCAGGGCGGCGACCGAGTCCAGGTCGCCGAGCAGGGCGTCCTGGCCCGCGTACACCTCCAGGCAGCCGCGGCCGCCGCAGCGGCAGGCGGGGCCGTCGGGGGTCACGACGACATGGCCCAGCTCGCCGGCCAGCCCGTACGTCCCCCGGAACACGGTCCCGTCCACGACCAGGCCGGCGCCGACGCCGATCTCGCCGGAGACGTAGAGGAAGTCCGTCGCCCGCGAGCCGAACCACAACTCGCCCAGCGCCGCCAGGTTCGCCTCGTTGTCGACCGCGCACGGCAGGTCGAGCAGGTCGGCCACCCGTACGTCCCGCCAGCCCAGGTGGGGGGCGTTGCGCAGCAGGCCGTCCTCGACCGTGCCGGGCACGGCCAGGGCGGCGCCGATGATCCGCAGCCCGG